>NZ_BAAAMU010000062.1:0-65307 GCF_039529435.1 Nonomuraea maheshkhaliensis | reverse complement strand
GCCGCGGCCAGAGCGCAGGCGACGGCCCGGCCGATGCCCCTCGTCGAGCCGGTGACGAGAGCGACCCTGCGCTCCACCGAGCCGCCCGCGCAGCACTCGGTGGGGCGGGCGGGGCCCGCCGGGCGGGGCTCAGCGGGCGGGCGCACCGACGCCGTGCTTCTCGAGCAGCTCGGCCGCCAGCGCGAACGAGCTCATGTCGATCATCTCGTCGGTGTCGATCATGACGGAGAACTCGTCCTCCATCGCGGCGACCAACGCCATGTGCGCCAGGGAGTCCCACTGCGGGATGGCCCGGTATCGGAGGTCGTCGACGTCGGCGTCGGGCGGCAGGTTGAGCGCCATGCGGAACACGGCCCGCAGGCGATCGAGATGACTCATGATCACTCACTCTCTGTCCTCAAGCCACGACGAAGTGTAGCCGCAATTGTTCGGGAAGAAAAACCAAGACCCCGGCCTGGGTAATGGAAGCGTATAACGAGGCGTGACCTGTGATGGGTGCTGGGAATGTCGGGTGGGACACGGCAACCGTACGGGGGGAATGATGGACGAATCCAATCACTGGTACGGGCACTCCCGCATACTCGGCAGATACTGCGGCCTCAGCGAGGATACGCCAAAGCGCATTCAAGGTTTCCTCCAGCACGGATGGAACTATCTGCACGGTTTTCCGCCCAACGACCACTGGTGCAGCCCGGGTTATCCCCGTTTCATCTGGTCGGACGTGCTGCGCCGCAGGGGTTGGTCGATGGGCCGGCGCGGCCACTACCTGATCGGCGCGCCGTGGATTTACCTTCTTGACCTCGAACCCGAGCTGGGCGTCCGGCCGGATCGCGAGGGCACGATCTGGTATCCCTTTCATGGGTGGGAAAAGTATTCCGTCAGCGGTGACCACGCCCGGCTGGCCGACGAGATACGAAATGTCGAGACTGGTCCGGTCACCATCTGCCTTTATTGGTTGGAATACGCAAATCCGGACATTCGACAAGCGTATGGATCGAGGGGATTCCGGGTCATCTGTCATGGCGATCGCGGGTCCCGCTGGGAGACGAAGGGCCGCGACTTCCTGCGCAAGCAGCTGATCGAGTTGCGCGGCCACCGCAGGGTGGCCTCCAACCGGCTCGGCAGCGCGCTGTTCTACGGCGCGTCGGTGGGATGCGACGTGGCCGTCTACGGAGACCCGATGCAGTACGAGGACGAGCGGCCCGAATACGGCGGCACCGCGCGCCGCCTGCGGCTGTGGCCGGAGCTGCACGGCACCGACGTCGATCGGGAGCTTGCGGCCGAGGTGGCCCGGCGGGAGCTGGGATTCGAGTATCAGGCGACACCGGAGGAGCTACGGCGCATGTTCGGATGGAAGCGGGAGCGCACCGCGTGAACACCAACGAGACACCTGACAACGTGCGGCTGATCGGCGGGGAGATGCTCCTCTGGTCGGACATGTCCGGCCTGGGGGGCGTGGTGGACTGGCGCGGCGCGGCATGGGAGCTGCTCGGGCGGGTGATGCCCGACGACGGCAGGGTGCTGCTGGTCGGGCCGCATCCGCAGGCGCTCGTGGACGACGTGACGGCGCGGGCGCCGTCGGCCGCCGTGCTGCTGCGTTCCTACCCCGACGCCTGCGCCCTGGCCGAACGGCATCCGGGGCTCACCGTCCACTGCGGGCGGCTGGAGCTGCTCGCGGCGGAGGAGCCGTACGAGCTGGTGGTGGCCCTCGACGGGCTGCTGCGCACGCACTCGGCCGAGGCGCCCGCCGCCGCATGGGACGAGTCGCTCGGGGCGCTGGCCGACCTGGTCGCGCCCGGCGGGCGGCTGGTCCTCGGCGTGCACAACGACCTGGGCGTGGACCGGTTCGTCGAGGCCAGGCCGACCGGCCGCGAGTGCGCCGACGACCAGTGGGCCCCCCACGGCTTCGATCCCAGCTACCCCGGCGGGCCGGGGGCGCTGGACGTGGGGCTGGAGTCGGCCGGGCTGAGCGTGCAGCGCTGCTACGCGGCCTTCCCCGACCGGCGGGCGCCCCGGTCGCTGCTGTCCAGAGAGGCGCTGGCCTTCGACCTGCCCGAGGCGCTGACGTTCGCGCTGAGCGCGGGAGACGGCGACCGGATGCTGGTCGCCGACCCGCTGCGGGTGACCCGGCTGGTGTTCCGGCACCGGCTGGGCGAGGAGCTGGCGCCGCTCTGGCTGGCCGTGGCCACCAGGCCGCCGCGCGCCGCGGGCGCGTCCAGGGCGGTTGAGCTGCCGCTCGGCCTCATCGAGGACGGCCAGGCCCTGTACGAGCTCACCCCCACGGGCACCCGCCGGCTGCCCGGCGGCGAGGAGCGGCCGGTCCCCGCGGGCCGCGTGGTGGAGGAGCTGCTGGTCGAGGCGTGCGCCCGCGAGGACGTCAGGACCATCCGCGAGCTGCTGTCCGAGCTGGCCGCGTGGCTGGAGGCGGGTGGCGAGGTGTCGGCGGCGGCCGACAGCCTGGTCCACGACGGGGAGCGGTTCGCCGCCGTCAACCCGCCGGCGGCGCCGTCCACGCCGCCCGAGCCGCGCGTCGTGCTCTGCCGCATCCTGTGGCGCTTCGCCGTCAGGCTGCTGGCCGCCGGCCACCACCACCCCTGGCCGTGGCCGCTGGAGGCCGACCAGCTCACGCTGACCCTGTGCGGCATGGCAGGACACACCTGCGACCCCGGTGACCTCGACCTGGCCCGCAAGCTGGACGCCGAGCTCGGCCGCCCCGCCGAGCTGGCCGAGGACGCCCCGGCCTACCGCGACCTGCTCGCCGCGCGCGACCGCCTGGCCGACCAGCTCACCGCCGCGCTGGCCAGGATCGCCCGGCTGGAGACCAAGCTCTCCTACCGCGAGCGCGAGCTGGTCAGGGCCAAGGCGAAGCTGCGCAGGACCCAGCGCAAGGCCACCGCCTACCGCAGAACGCTCGGATACCGCCTCTCCCGCCGCCTGGCCCGTCCCCGCAAGGTCGCCCGCCGCGTCATACGCCTGCTGTCCGGCTGAGCCAACGATGAGGAGTGCCCGTGCCGGTTCTTTCGGTGATCGTCCCGTTCCACAACGTCGAGAAGTACATCGGACCCTGCCTCGACTCCATCGCCGCGCAGACGCTGGGGGAGGAGGTGGAGGTGATCTGCGTGGACGACGGCAGCGTCGACGGGAGCGCGGACGCGGTGGCGTCCAGGCGTGCGGCCGACCCGCGGATCACCCTCGTCCGCCAGGACAACCACGGCGTCGGCCACGCCCGCAACGTCGGGGTGCGCCACGCGCGCGGCGACTACCTGGCGTTCGTGGACGGTGACGACACCGTCCCGGCCGACGCGTTCAAGCGCATGGTGTCCACGCTGGAGGACACCGGCTCCGACCTGGCCTGCGGCAACGTCATGCGCCTCTACCACAACCTGCTCATCCCGTCGTGGGCGCACCGCGAGGCGTTCGCCAAGCCGCTCAGGCGCACCCACATCACCCGCCACCCGCTGCTGATCCGCGACCGCATGTTGTGGAACAAGGTCTACCGCCGCACCTTCTGGGACCGCCTCGGGCTGAGCTTCCCCGAGCGCATGTACGAGGACCAGCCGGTCGCCATGGCCGCCCACGTCGGCGCCAAGTCCGTGGACGTGCTGGCCAGGGTCGTCTACCACTGGCGGCAGCGCGACGAGCCCGCCTCCTCGATCACCCAGCGCCGCCTGGAGCCGGGCAACCTGCGCGACCGTCTGCTGTCGGTGCTCCAGACCGCCGACCTGGTGGCCGCCGCGGCGCCGCGGCTCAAGGACGACTTCGACCGCGACACGCTCGACATCGACATGGGCGTGGCGGTGGAGGCGATGGCGGACGCCGGCGCGGCGGCCGACGACGACCTGCTCGACCTGGCCGTGCGCTACCTCGACGGCGTGTCGCCGGAAGCCTGGCGGAGCATCCCGTTCGAGCACCGGCTCCTGGTCCACCTGCTGCACCGGCGCCGCCTCGACGAGCTGGCCGCCGTCTTCGCCCAGGCCAGGGAGGGCCACCTGTGGCCCAAGGTCGGCTCGGCGGGCATGTTGCGCAAGCGCTGGTACGGCCGGCACCCGTCGCTGCCGGGCCACCTGTCCGAGGTCTCCGGCGAGCTGGGCCTCCAGGCCAGGCTGGTGAGCCTCGACTGGCGCGACGGCGTGCTGCGCGGCGCGGGCCGGGTGGCCGTCGGCAGGTTCGACGTGGGCGGGCTGCGCCGGGTGCGGGTGCGGATCTGGCTGGAGGAGCGCGGCACCGGCGACGTCATGCTGCTGTCCGACGAGGAGAGCGCCCCCACCTGGGAGAGCGTCGAGGACGAGGAGGGGGGCCGGCTGCCCGAGCACGCGTTCCCGTTCAGGTTCGCCCTCGACCCCGGCGCGATGTCGCGGGCCCGGCTGGCCAGGCACGGCCTGTGGGACCTGTGCGTGCAGCTCAGGGGGCAGGGGCTGCGCCTGGAGGGCAAGGTGGCCGGGCCGCGCTGGCTGCCGCCGCCGATCCCGCTGCCCCGGCGCAGGTCGGGGGTGTGGCTGGTGCCCGTACGCACGTCGCGGGGGGCCTGGTGCCTGCGGGTCCGTACGGCGTCGATGACCGTCGGCGACTGCCGGGTGGACGGCGGCGACCTGCTGCTGTCGGGGGTGATGACCGACGCCGGCGACGGCGAGCCGGTGCTGCGGCTGCGGCGCAGGAACGACGGCGAGGAGATGTACTTCCCCGTCGAGCTGGACGGCCAGGAGTTCCGCGCCCGCGTGCCCCTGGCCGGCATCGACGAGCGCGTCGGCCACGAGTCGTGGTGGGAGGTGCTGATCGACCAGGGGCGGGCGCAGCGGCCCCTGGTCCGCACGCGCCCGCGCGCGCGGGTCACGGTCGCCGGGCGGAGCTTCCAGATCGACCGGGGCGAGGACGGCTGCCTGCTGCTGGTCGAGCGCTGATCGCGGGGACTCAGGCGAGGATGCCCGCCAGCGTCTCCACGACACGGTCCTGCTGCGCGTCCGTCAGGTCGGGGAAGAGCGGCAGCGACAGCTGCTCGGCGTAGTACTCCTCGGCCCGCGGGCACAGGCCGCGCCGGTAGCCGAGATCCGCGAAGACCGGATGCCGGTACGCGGGCAGGTAGTTGACCTGCACGCCGATCCCGGAGGCGCGCATGCGCTCGTACACCTCGCGCCGCCGCCCGTCGCGGACCCTGACCGGGTAGAGGTGCCAGCTCGGCCGCACGTACGCGCGCTGGGCGGGCAGCGTCAGCCCCGGCACGTCGCGCAGCAGCGTGTTGTACCGGGTGACCAGCTCGGCGCGCCGCGCCCGGAAGCGGTCGAGCCGCCGCAGCTGGCTGAGGCCGAGCGCGCACAGCACGTCGGGCAGCCGGTAGTTGAGCCCGAACGCGTGCACCTCCTGGTGCCAGCCGCCCTCGTCCGGTTCGCGCTGCTCGGACGGCTCCCTGACCAGCCCGTGGTTCCTGAACGCGGCGGCGCGCTGGAAGCGTTCCGGGTCGCTCGCCGCCACGGCCCCGCCCTCGGCCGTCGTCACGGTCTTGGTGGGGAAGAAGGAGAACGTGGTCAGATCCGCCAGCGCCCCCACCGGCCGATCCTTGTACGCCGACCCGATCGAGTGCGCCGAGTCGCCCACCAGCACCGCGCCGAACCGCTCGGTCACCGTGCGCAGCTCGTCGTAGTCGGCCGGATGGCCCGCGTAGTCGACCGCCGTGACCGCCCGCGTCCGGCAGGTGACCAGCGCGGCGGCGGCGTCGGGGTCGAGGTTGCCGGTGTCGGGCTGCACGTCGGCGAAGACCACCCGCGCGCCCAGCAGCGCGGCCGTGGCCGCGGTGGCGACGAACGTCAGCGGCGAGGTGATCACCTCGTCGCCCGGCCCGACCCCGGCGGCCACGTACGCGACGTGCAGCGCCGCGGTGCCCGACGTGACCGCCACGCAGGGCACGCCGCCCGTCCACCGGGCCAGCTCCGCCTCGAACCGGCCGACGGCGGGCCCCGTGGTCAGCCAGTCGCCGCGCAGCACCTCGGCGACCGCCGCCACGTCGGACTCGGCGATCGACTGCCGTCCGTAGGGCAGCATCAGCCGGCCACCATGGCGCGCAGGTCCTCGACCGACAGCCAGTGCTCGTTGCTGTCGGAGCGGTAGGCGAAGCCCTCGGGCAACTGCTCGCCGGTCTGCGGCGGCGTGTAGCCCCAGGTCGCGATCGTGGGCTGGACCACGTACCGGTCGGACAGCCGCAGTGCCCTGCGGCCGTCGTCGGCGCCGATCATCTCCTCGTGCAGCTTCTCGCCCGGCCGCACGCCGATCTCGTAGATCGGGCTGTCGGGGGCCAGGGCCTCGGCCAGGTCGGTGATGCGCATGCTGGGGATGCGCGGCACGTACAGCTCGCCCCCCTGCATGAGGTCGAAGGAGTCGACCACGAACCTGACCGCCTGCTCCAGCGTGATCCAGAACCTGGTCATGCGCTTGTCGGTGATCGGCAGGCTGCCGCCCTGCTCGGCCAGCCGCTGGAACAGGGGGATGACCGAGCCCCTGCTGCCGACGACGTTGCCGTAGCGGACCACGGAGAAGCGGGTCTCGTGGGCGGCGGCGTAGTGGTTGGCCGAGACGAACAGCTTGTCGGCGACCAGCTTCGTGGCGCCGTAGAGGTTGATCGGGCTGGAGGCCTTGTCGGTGGAGAGCGCGACGACCTTGCGCACGCCGGAGTCGATCGCGGCCTCCACGACGTTCTGGGAGCCGGCGACGTTGGTGCGGACGTACTCGAACGGGTTGTACTCGGCGGTGTCGACCTGCTTGAGCGCCGCGGCGTGGACCACGTATTCGATGCCGTGCATGGCCCTGGTCAGGCGGTCGCGGTCGCGGACGTCGCCGATGAACCAGCGCAGCCGCTCGTCGTCGGCGAACAGCTGCCTGGTCTCGTACTGCTTGAGCTCGTCGCGGGAGAAGACCACCAGGCGGCGGACCCCGAGCGAGTCGAGCGCGTGACGGATGAATGCCTTGCCGAAGGACCCCGTGCCTCCGGTGATCAGAATCGACGATCCACTGAGAATGCTCACGTGGCCCCCTGAAATCGCGCTAACGCGCTGTCGTCGTCGTGGCAGGCGGTAGCATAGCGCGATCGTTCGGTGACTCACAGTGAGTCCTGTGCATGTGACTGAAGTGCACCTCCTGTCACACGCTGTCATCCGGGGGAATGGGGCTTCGGTGCGGATTGTCGGAATGGTTCAGGCTCGGATGGGCTCAACCCGTCTGCCGGGAAAGGTGCTGCGGGACCTGGAGGGCCGCTCCGTCCTCGGCTGGGTGGTCAGGGCCGCCCGTGAGGCGGGCGCGCTCGACGACCTCGTCGTGGCCACCACGTCCGAGCCCGGCGACGACGCGGTGGCCGCCGAGTGCGGCCGGCTCGGCGTGGCCTGTCACCGGGGGCCCGTGGACGACGTGCTGACCCGGTTCGTAGGGGCGCTGGAGGGGCGGCGCTGGGACGCGGTCATGCGGTTCACGGCCGACTGCCCGATGCTCGACCCCGCCGTGATCAGGGAGGCCGCGCTGGTCTTCCGTGCCGTTCCCGGGCTCGACTACCTGAGCACCAGCCTGGCGCGTACGCTGCCGCGCGGGCTCGACGTCGAGATCGCCGGCCGGGCCGCCCTGGCCAGGGCGCACGAGGAGGCCACCGGCTTCCACCGCACCCACGTGACCTCCTACATCTACGAGCACCCCGGCGACGCTCGGCTGCTCGGGCTGGCCTACCGCCCGGCCGGCGACGACCTGCGGGTCACGCTCGACACCGAGGACGACTGGCGGCTCATCTCCGCGGTGGCGGCCGAGCTGGGCGACCGGTGCGTGCCGGTCAGGACGCTGGTGAGCTGGCTGCGCGAACGGCCGGACGTGCGCGGGCTCAACGCCCACGTACGCCAGAAGGCGCTGCAGGACGCATGACGGCCGGCACGGTGCGACGGGTGGGGCTGCGCTGCGACGCCGGGGCCGAGAGCGGGGCCGGGCATCTGGTGCGATGCGTTGCGCTGGCGGAGGAGCTGTGCGCCAGGGGCGTCGAGGTGGTCTTCCTCGGCGAGGTACGCGGGTCGGCGTGGGCGCGGGCCCAGTTGCGCGAGCGCGGCCTGCTGCTGGTCCCGGCTCCGCGCGAGCCCGCCGAGCTGGCCGCGCTGGTGACCGGGCTTGGGCTGGACGCCGTGGTGCTCGACTCGTACGTGCTGCCGGAGAAGACCGGCGCCGTGCTCAGGGAGGCGGGCGTCAGGGTGCTGGCCATCGTGGACGGCGACCCGCTGGGCCAGGAGGCCGACCTCTACCTCGACCAGAACCTCGGCGCCGAGCACCGCCCCTTCCCCGCCCCCTTGGTCGTCCCCGCCGCCGGTGCCGAGCGTCTGGCGGGCGCGCGGTACGTGCTGCTGCGCGACAGCGTGCGACGGCTCAGGCGGGATGAGCGCCCGGCCCCGCGCCGAGGCCGGGTGCCGCGGGTGTTGTGCTTCTTCGGCGGCACCGACAGCGCGGGCGTCGCCCCCGCCTGGGCGCGGGCGCTCACGGAGACCGGGCGGCCCTTCGCGGCCACGGTCGTCAGCCCGGTCCCGTTCGAGGCCGCGCATTCCGGAGGAGGCGGGCCGATCGAGGTGATCGCGCCGACGGACCGGCTCCCCGAGCTGATGGCCGGCGCCGACCTCGTGCTCACCGCGGCCGGCTCGGCCGTCTGGGAGCTGCTCCACCTCGGCGTCCCCACCGCGCTGACCTGGGTGGCCGGCAACCAGCTCATCGGGTACGAGGAACTGGTCGGCAGGGGAGTGGCCGCCGGACTCGGCCCCGAACCGGGACCCGGGGCGGTCGGTGTGCTGGCCGGCCTGCTCGCCGACCCCGCCGCCCGTGAGGAGCACGGCCGGCGCGGCCGCGGCCTCGTGGACGGCAGAGGCCGCGAACGCGTCGCCGACGCCCTCCTCGCACCCCGCTGACACACAGCTCCCCGCGCGAGCGGGCCCGGTCAGCGCGAGCGTCCGGCTAGACGAGGTCCCACGACAGCGGTGTGCCGAACGGGACGTCGCGGGTGAAGCGGCGCCCCATCACCTGCTCGGCCGCGTCCGGCGGCAGGCCGCCCGCGGGCCGGATCGAACGCACGTTGTCAGGGGTGACCTGCTCGCCCGCCCGCACGTCGCGCACCACGTACAGGGAACGCCGGAAGCGCAGCCCCTCACGCTCCGACGGCCGCGGCCCGATCGCGGCCTCGCCCAGCGACCGCCAGGCCCGCTCGCTCTCCACCACCAGCGCCGCCAGCTCGGCCGGCTCCAGAGAGAACGCGGAGTCCACCCCGCCGTCCGCCCGCGCCATGGTGACGTGCTTCTCGATCAGGCAGGCGCCCAGCCCCACCGCGGCCAGCGCGGCCCCGAGCCCCGGCGTGTGGTCGGACAGGCCCACGACCTCACCCGTGAGCGCGGCCAGCAGCGGCAGCGAGCGCAGGTTGCTCTCGGCGGGGTCGGCGGGGTAGGAGGCGGTGCACGACAGCACGGCGAGCTGGGTGCAGCCGGCCGCGCGGGCGGCCGACACCGCGGCGTCGATCTCGGCGGCCGAGGCCATCCCGGTGGAGATGATCAGCGGCTTGCCGGTGGCCGCCGCGAGCCGGATCAGCGGCAGGTCCACGATCTCGGACGAGGCGATCTTGTACGCCGGCACGCCCAGCTTCTCCAGCAGCTCGACCGCCGTCGGGTCGAAGGGCGCCGAGAACGCGGCCAGCCCCCGCTCGCGCGCCCGCTCGAAGATCGGCCGGTGCCACTCCCACGGCGTGTGGGCCCGTTCGAAGAGCCGGTAGAGGTTCTCCCCGCCCCACAGCTCGTGCTCCTCGCCCAGCCGGAACGCGGGCCCGTCACAGTCGATGGTCAGCGTGTCGGGCCGGTAGGTCTGCAGCTTCAGCGCGTGCGCCCCGGCCTCGGCCACCGCGTCCACGATGGCAAGGGCCCGCTCCAGGCTGCCGTTGTGGTTGCCGGACAGCTCCGCGACGACGTACGGCGGCTGTCCCGGCCCGATCGTGCGTCCCCCGATGGTGATCATGTGTGTTCCCTTCTCAGCTCGATCCGCACGACCTGGCGCGGCACCCCGTCCACGTTCCTCCGATACGCCCCGACCTCGACGAACCCGAAGCGCCTGTGCAGCCGCATGACCGGCTCGTTTCCCGCCAGCACCTCGCCGCGCAGCGTGCTCACCCCGAGCGGCCCGAAGGCGTGCTCGACGGCCGCCCGCTCCAGCCCGATCCAGGCCGGCAGCAGCGCGCCCGCCCGGTCGAGGCCGTCGAAGTCGAGGTAGTAGCCCCAGAGTGCGCTTCCGCCGGACACGTCCGAGTAGGTCACCACCCCGGCGGGGACCCGCTCGTGGTCGTAGACCAGCACCCGCCTGGCCGGGTCGGAGCGGACGGCCGCCCACCAGCGGGCGTGCTCGTCCTCGGTGATCTCGTGGGTGGTGAAGCTGGCGGCGCGCACGCGCGGGTGGTTGCGCCAGCGGAGCATGACCGGCAGGTCGCCGTCGTGGACGTCTCTGAGCACCGCTCCCCCTACTGTTCGTGCTCGATGACTTGCACAACGTAGCGGATTCCGCGTCAGGTAAAGAGCTCATCAGGGACGGGCATCGAAGCCGGGATCGGCCCGCCGCTCGCGTCATGCTGCCCTCGAACCACACCGAGCCTAGGAGTGAATTCGGCATGATCCCCCTGCTCAGCGTCGTCGTCCCGTTCTACAACGTGGAGCCGTACCTCACCGAGTGCCTCAAGTCGCTGGCCGCGCAGACGCTCGACGACATCGAGGTGATCCTGGTGGACGACGGCTCCGTGGACGGCAGCCGGCGCGTCGCCGAGGACTTCGCCGCCAGGGATGAGCGCTTCGTCCTGATCGGTCAGCGCAACCTGGGCCCGGGCCCGGCCCGCAACCAGGCGGTACGCCAGGCGCGCGGCGCCTACCTGGCCTTCGCCGACAGCGACGACGTCGTGCCGCCGGAGGCGTACGAGCTGCTCGTCGGCAAGCTCGCCGAGACCGGCTCCGACCTGGCCTGCGGCGCGGTGCGGCGGCTGGTGGACGGCGAGCTGGAGGAGTCCGTCCTGCACGAGAAGGTGTTCAGGCGACCGCAGCTGTGCACCCATATCACCGACAAGCAGGTGCTGATCAGGGATCGCACGGTGTGGAACAAGGTCTACCGGCGCGACTTCTGGGAGCGCTGCGGCCTGAGCTTCCCGTCCGGCATCTACGAGGACGTGCCCGTCGCCATGCAGGCCCACGTGCTGGCCACCAGCGTGGACATGCTGGGCGAGGTGGTCTACCACTGGCGCAAGCGCGAGGAGGGGGAGCACTCGATCACGCAGCGCCGTTCCGAGCTGTCCAACCTGCGCGAGCGGCTGACGGCCATCCAGTCGGTGCGCGCCTTCCTGGACGAGCGCGCGCCCGAGCTGCTCGACGGCTTCGACGCCCTGGTGCTGGAGAAGGACACCGTCTTCCTGTTCCAGGCGCTGGAGCGCGGGGAGGAGGATCCTGGGCCGCTGCTCGACCTGGGCCGCGCCTGGATGGCCGCGCTCGGCCCGCACGTGCTGGCGAGCGCGCCGTCGCTGCGCCGCCTTGAGCTGCACCTGCTCGGCCGCGGCCTGATCTCGGAGCTGCGCGCGGTGCGCGAGTTCCGGCGTGGTCGCGAGGATCTCGCCCGGGTGGTCCCGCGCGGCCTGCGCGTCACCAACTGGTACGGCGACTACCCCTTCTTCCGCAGCCGCCGCCTGCGCATCCCCGACGAGGTGTTCGACGCCCGCGACGAGGTCAAGCTGATCGCCAGGGTCGACGCGTGCGAGTGGACCGGCACCGAGTACCGCCTGCGCGCCCACGTGGCCTTCCACCGCGTCGATCGCAGGATCCCGAAGGTCGGCCTGTGGCTGAGTGACGGCAAACGCCGCGTCCCCCTGGAGGCGCGGCGGCGGGGCCGCTACGGCGTCGTGGCCTCGTTCGACCCCGGGCGTCTCGGCGGCGCGGGGCCGTGGCGGCTGCAGGTGCGGGCCGAGCTGCGCGGCCTGGTGTTCAAGGGCTGGTGCCGCGACGGGGAGGCCGGCTCGGCGTGGCGGTTTTCCGTGCCGGGTTGGTCAAGAAGCGGCATGGACATCCCCCAGTAGTTCCAGACAGTAATCGCTCGGGCGCGGTGCGTGGTCATGCTGGAAGGCATGAGGACCTATTCGCTCGATGACGTCCACGAGACACGCAAGCGGAGAGACTCCTGGTGGACCGTGTATTTCGTGGACCCGGTCGCCTGCCGGGTCACCCTGCCCGTCGCCAATCACACCCGGTTGACGCCCAACGGGCTCACCGTGATCTCGCTGGTCCTCGGCCTGGTCTCGGCCGCCTGTTTCGCGACGAACCAGCTCATTGCGGGCGCGGGCTTCTTCTATCTCAGCTTCATGATCGACTGCGTGGACGGCAAAGTGGCCCGGCTCAAGGGCACGGGGACGCCCTTCGGCCTCTGGCTCGACTACGTGGGGGACCGGGTCAGGGTCGTCCTGTGTGCAGGGGGGCTGGCATACGGGCAGTACACGCTGACCGGCGACGTGAGCTTCGTCGTCCTCGGGGCGGCGGTGGCCGTGCTCGACCTGTTCAGGTACGTCAACGCGCCGCAGATGAAGCGCGTGCGCGAGGCGGTCAGGGAGGAGCGGCAGGAGAACGGGCTGGAGCCGCTGGGGCCGGACCCGCTGGCGGTGGACGTGATGTCACCGGATCCGCTGGCGGCCGATCCCCTCACGGGGGATCCCTTCGCGGCGGATTCCTTCACGCCGGGCCCGTACCCGGGCCGGTACAGGGCGGATCCCTTCTCGGTGGATCCGCTGGAGCCGCCGGAGCGGGAGCGGATGGGGCGGGGGCCCCGGCCGCGCGCGTTCTTCCGGCTCTTCAAGCGGCTCAACAGGTTCCTGGCCCGCCACCGCGTCCGCTCGCACTTGGTGAGCGGCATCGAGTTCCACGCGGCGGTGTTCGTGATCGCGCCCCTTGCGGGGGCATGGGCGCTGATCCCGCTGGCCGCCGCGTCCGGAGCTCTGCTGCTCGCCAACGAGATCTTCCTTGTCTACCGGATGTGGCTCTTCACGCGCAGGCACGGCGCGAGCTCGTCTCAGGAGAGCCGAGAACACGTTCTCGTCTAAGTTTTCGGGGGTTAGTACGAAATGTCAGACCGACCAGTCTTCGTCATCGGATGCCCGCGGTCCGGCACCACGATGCTCCAGCTGATGCTCCACTCGCACCCCCGCATGGCGGTGCCGCCGGAGACGCGCTTCCTCATTCCCGCTTATTACCGCCGCCGCACGTGGGGGGACCTGCGGCTCGACCAGCGCCGCCGCGCGCTCGCCGAGTGGATCGCGACCGACCGCAGCACGAAGTTCCGCGAGCTCAAGATCGACAAGGACGAGTTCGTCAGGCAGGCCGTGGAGGGCCCCGGCTCGCTCGGCTCGGTGATCGGCACGGCCTTCCGCATGTACGCCGACCGGTTCGACAAGGCCCGCTGGGGCGACAAGCGGCCCAGCTACGTCAAGCAGGTCGACCTGCTGCTCCGGCTCTTCCCCGACGCCCAGTTCATCCACCTCATCAGGGACGGCCGCGACTGCGTGGCCTCGCTGAAGGAGATGCCCTGGTACACGCTGGACTCCTTCCACGCCGTCTCCACCTGGGCCGAGGCCATCGACGCGGGCGGCCGGCTCAGGCGCACGCTGCCCGAGGACACCTACTACGAGCTGCGCTACGAGGACCTCACCGACGACCCGATGACCGAGCTGAAGAAGCTCTGCCACTTCCTGGACGAGGACTTCTCCCCAGCGATGATCTCGCCGCGCGAGGCGGCCAGCGTGGCCGTGCCGCAGCACAAGGTCTGGCACAGCAACACCCACCGCGAGGTCACCCGCAGCCGGGTCGGGAGCTGGGCGAGCCGGCTGGACGACTGGGAGATCGCGCTGTGCGAGCACATGCTCGGCGACCGCCTGGAGTCCATGGGGTACGAGCTGACCGGCGCGCCCAAGCCGGCCAAGGAGCACGTGACGGCCGCGCAGAAGACGATGCAGAAGCGCAAGGCCAGCCGTATGCGCAAGGCCATGCGCGACCGGTTCAACCGGCTGCGCGAGCCCAGCCCGGTGGCCGCCATGCTCACCACCCGCCAGCGTTCGCTGGCCGGGGTGCCGCAGCAGCGCAAGGAACTCACCGAACCGGTCTGAGCCCGACCCTCTGGGAGCCGGCACAGCTTTGAGCGCTCAGCGCTCGATGTGGGCGAACAGCGACTCCCAGCGGTCCAGCACGTGGTCGAGGCGGAACGCCTCGGCCCGTGCGCGGGCGTCGGCCCCGAGCCGGCGCCGCTCCTCCTCGTCCCCGGCCAGCCGGGCCAGCTCCGCCGCGAACGCGTCCACGTCGCCCGGCGGCACCAGCACGGGACCGGCCGAGCGCACCCCTCCCGACACGTCGAACGCCACCGCGGGCACCCCGCGCGCCGCCGCCTCCAGCAGCACGATCGGCAGCCCCTCGTGCTCGCTGGTCAGCGCCAGGACCGAGGCCGCCAGGTACTCGGCCGGCATGAGCGCGGCCGGCACCAGCCCCCTGAACACCACGCGGTCGGCCACGCCGTCCCGCTCCGCGTGCGCGCGCAGCCGTTCCCGCTCGCCGCCGTCCCCGATGAGGTGCAGCTCCCACGGGCGCGGCAGCTTCGCGCGGGCGAACGCGCTGATCAGCCGGTCGAACCGCTTGACGCCTTCCAGCCGGCCCACGCCGAGCACGCGCGGCGAGGCGAGGTCCGACATCTCCTCCGGCCAGACCGCCAGCGGGTTCGGCAGCGTGTACGCGTTCGGCAGCAGCGCGTGCTCGGAGAACAGCCTGGCGTCGTCGTCGCTGAGGAAGAGCGCCTGGTCGAGCCCGGCGTAGTGGCGGCGGATCGAGGCCAGGTGCCAGCAGCCGCGGGCGTGGTCGTACGAGCTGTGATACTGACCGATCGGCCGGAACCCCTCGGGCAGCAGCCCCGACAGCCTGGCCACCACGGACGGCGAGGTCAGGACCGCGTAGCCGGGCCCGATCCGGCGCAGCAACTCCTTGAGCCGGCGGTCGCTCAGCCGGCGCGCCAGCGGGCCCTCGGCGGCGCGGCGGCCGATCACGTGCCGCTGGTAACGCGGGTGCCGGACGTAGCGGAACGGGCTGGCGGCCGGTTGCAGGCCGATGACGTGCACCTCGTGCCCGCGCCGCGCCAGGCCCTGGGCCAGGGTGTGGGTGACCTGCTGGGTGCCGCCGAGCGTGTCGGCGTCCAGGCAGGTGAAGACCACCGTCATTGGACCCCCTCCCTGGCGTCCTGCCCTGCGTCGGCGAAGAAGTCGGCGACGATCCTGGCCGCCGCGTCGCCGTGCTCGTCGGCGCACCACAGCTCGCGGAAGGCCGCGTACCGTTCGGCGTAGGAGGCGTGCACGGCGGGCAGGTCGCGCAGCGCGGTGATCAGGTCTCCGGTCGTCGCGACGCACGGGCCCGGGGCGATGGCCGGCAGGTCGTGGTAGACGCCGCGCTCGGCGAGCCGGTAGTCGTCCCAGTCGTCGATGTAGAACAGCATCGGCTTGCCCGTCAGCGCGTAGTCGCACATGACGGAGGAGTAGTCGGTCAGCAGCGCGTCCGAGGCCAGCATCAGATCGTTGATGTCCGGATACGACCCGGCCGAGCGGACGAAGTGCTTGAGGTGCTCGGGCGGCTGGTAGCGCTCGACCGGATGCGTACGCAGCAGCACCACCCAGTCCTCGGCCAGTTCCTCGGCCATGAGCTCCAGGTCGGCCCGTACGGACCGGCCGCTGCCGATGCCCCGGTCCCGGTAGGTGGGTGCGTAGAGCAGCACCCGGCGCCCGGGCGGCACCTCCAGCCGCCGCCGCACCTCGGCCGCCTTGTCCGCCTGGTCCGGCGCCGGCTCGGCGCGGACGAGGGCGTCGCACCGGGGCGTGCCGCACCGGTACACCTTGCCCGAGTAGCCGTTCGACGGCAGGAACACCCGCGAGAACTCGGCGCTCGGCGACACCAGCGCGTCCCACCGCGCGACCGCCGCCCGCCACCGCGCCCGCGGCTTGTCGAAGTCGCCGCGCAGGTCGGGCGCGTCGAACCCGATCGACTTGATCCCCTGCCCGTGCCACGTCTGCAGGTAGCGGGTGCCCTTGGGCTTGGGGTAGTCGAGCGGGAAGCCGTGGCTGTCCACCCAGACGCCGGCCCTGGCCATGGTGTAGATGTAGCGCCAGCTCCCGCGGCGGACGAGCCGCACGTCCGCGGGGAAGTTCCTGCGCCCCCTGGCCACCGACCAGACCACCTCGATCGGCAGGCCGCGCCGGCGCAGCTCCTCGTAGATGGCCCTGGGGCTGCCGCTGTAGCCCTTGCCGACGTCCGACTCGAACAGGGCGAGGTCGTGCCGGCGCGGCAACACCTTGATCATCAGCTTGTACGCCCGCAGCTTGTTCGCCGGCGTGTTGACCCGCTTCATCAGCTGCCGCCTGATCCGCCGCCACACCGAGCGGGCGATGGAGTCGGGCCGCACGCACAGGTAGGCCGCGTAGCCTTCGACCTTGAGCGTGCAGCCGGGCAGCTCGATCGGCTCGGTGTGCGGGTCGGCGATGATCCGGTCGGTCGTGGTGTGCCCGTCGGAGGTCCTGGTGAAGCCGATGCGCGGGTCGCACCGGCCCTTGGGCGTGAACGTGACCCGGCTGACGTAGCCGCCCGCGCTCGACGGCTCCGGCGCGATGGGCACCCGGTCCCCGCCGAGCTGCAGGAACGCCGTCCAGGCCGGCGGCAGCACGCCGAACGGGTCGTAGGTGCGCACGGTCATCCGCACCCGGTCCCCGTCGGAGGACAGGTCCGCCACCTCGTGCCGCAGCCTGGAGGAGGTGTAGGGCAGCTCGGCCAGCCGCAGCCGGGTGATGTCCATGCCGGGTGAGGCCGTCGTGCCCCAGTACGTCCGCCCGTCGAGCTGCACCGCCGCCCTCGGCGCCGCCCTGGGCCCGGTCAGCGAGCCGGCCGCGATGCGTAGGTCCTCGATCCGGTCGTCGAGGATGAGCCGGCAGCAGACCCGGTCGAGCGGGGCGATCCGCTCGAACACCTCCTCCGCCACCTCCTCCAGGTACGGCCGCACCACCGAGGCGAACTCCTTGACCCACACCAGGTCGCGCCGGGGCAGCGGGTTGAGGTAGACGCGCAGGTCCTGCCGGACGAACCGGTACTGCCGGTGCGGCACCAGGTCCGCGGCCCCGTGCTCACGCAGGATGTCGTCGCTCAGCCGGGCCGCGATCACCCGTTGCCGCACGTTGTCCAGGTCGTCGATGCTGAGCGAGATGGAGTCGTTCACGGGCGCGCGGTGCCAGTGGTAGACCACCCACGGCACGACCGCGAACCTGCGGCTGGTCGCGTACAGCTCGGCGGCGAAGACGTGGTCCTCGTAGTGGATGTCCTCGGGGAAGCGCAGCACGTTGTCGCGCAGCCGGCCGACGTCGTAGAGCTTGTTGGTGCTGAAGCTGTCCAGGAACAGCTCGGGCTCCTCGCGGATGCCCTCGACCACCCGCCTCCTGGCGAACAACGACGGGTAGTACGGCTGCAGCCGCCCGCTCGGCTCGTACAGGCGGGAGATCTGCCCGGAGACGAAGTCGGCGCCGGTGCGTTCGATCTCGGCCAGCAGGCTCTTGCACGCGTGCCTGGGCAGCTCGTCGTCGCTGTCGAGGAACATGACGTACGGCGCGGCGGCCGCGTCGATGCCGTCGTTGCGCGGCGCGCCGCAGCCGCCGGAGTTGACCGGTCTGCGCAGGTAACGCACCCGCGGATCGGCCTGGGCGAGCCGCCGCGCCACCTCCGGCGTGCCATCCGTGCTGGCGTCGTCGGCGATGATCACCTCAAGGTCGCGCAGCGACTGCCCGAGCACGGAACGGACGGCCCTGGGCAGGCGGGCCGCGTCGTTGTACGTGATGACGACGACCGTGCAGTCCGGCATGCCAAGTCCCCCGTAGCTAGTTCTACCTGCGGGAATGGCACTTCCCTCAGCCACGGCGAAGTGTCCGGACTTGATGCACTATTTGCCGAAAATCACCGCATAAGGCGACGAATAATCCAGACGATGGCGAGCAGCGCCACGAGCGCGCCCGCGACCGGCGCCAGCCGCTTCAGCAGCGGCTGCCCGGCGATCCGCAGCAGGTCGAGCGCCTCCTCGTCGGGCGTGCGCGAGGTGCGCAGCGGGGCCGCGGGCCGTACTTCCTGCTCAGGCTGCTCGGGCGCCGTCGGCACCGCGCTCAGGTGCCGCTCCTCCTCCTGGCCCTGGCCCTGGTCTTGCTCTTGGACTGGGGGCACTTGTTCGACCGTGGGCTCGGAGATCAGCTCGGCCAGGTTGTCGGCGAACCTCTCGATGAGCTTGCCGCCGACGTCGGCCATGACCCCCCGCCCGAACTGCGCCGGCCGGCCCGTCACGTTGAACGACGTCTCCACCGTGACCAGCGTGGCCTCGTCGCGTTCGCGCAGGCGCGCCTTGACCGTGGCGGAAGCGGTGCCCGAGCCCCTGGCCTCCTTGCCCGACGCCTGGATGGTGAGCGTGTAGGAGTCTTTGTCCACGTCCTGGAACTTGGCCGTGCCCCGGTAGGTGACCGTGATCGGGCCGACCTTGACCTTCATCCTGCCGGTGAACTCGTCGCCCTCGAAGACGTCGAGCGCCGCACCCGGCAGGCAGGGCGCGACCCGCTCGACGTCGAGCAGCACCGCCCACGCCTGCTCGATCGGGACGGGAACAGTGAACTCGTGCTCGAACCGCATCGCCATCGATCCGCTCCTTCTCCCACGTGCCTGTGACGATATGCCGCAGCGGGGGCGCCCCGGAAGAGGCGCCCCCTTCAGATCACGGCGAGGCCGTCGCCGTCCGCACCGCGCGGTGGGTCAGCACCCTGGCCAGATGCCGCCGGTAGTCGGGCTGGGCGTGCAGATCGGCGGGCGGAGAGGTGTCGGCCGCCGCCTCCTCGCACGCCTGGCGTACCTGATCGCCCAGCTCCACGCCCTGCAGCGCGGCCTCGGTGGCACGAGCGCGCACCGGAGTGGCGCCCATGTTGGTCAGCCCGATCCTGGCCTCGGCGATCGAGCCGTTGGAGCGCCTGACCGCCGCCGCCACGCCGACGATGGCCCACGCCTGCGCGGTCCGGTGGAACTTCTCGTAGTGGAAGCCCCAGCCCGCGCCCAGTTTCGGCACCTTCACCCCGGTCAGGATCTCGCCCTGCCGCAGCGCGGACTCCCAGTAGTCGACGAAGAACGCGGCGGCCGGGATCTCCCGCTCGCCCTGCGCCGAGGCGGCCACGAACACCGCCTCCAGCGCCAGCGCCACCGCCGGCAGGTCGCCCGCCGGATCCGCGTGCGCCAGCGAGCCGCCGAACGTGCCCCGGTGCCTGATCGCCGGATCGGCCACTTGGGCCGCGGCCAGCGCCACCAGCGGGCAGCCGTCCCGCACCACGGGCGAGCGCAGCACCTCGTCGTGCGTGGCCATCGCGCCGATGAAGACGTGGTCACCGCGGTCGTGCACGCCCTTCAGCTCGGCGATCCTGCCGACGTCCACCAGCTTCGACGGGTAGGCCAGCCGCAACCGCAGCAGCGGCAGCAGCGACTGGCCGCCGGCCAGGACTTTGGCGTCCTCGTCCGAGGCGAGCGCCTGGCACGCCTGCTCCAGCGAGCTCGGACGTTCGTAGTCGAACTGAGCGGGAATCATCGCCGCACTCCTTCCAGGGCCCGCCAGACGCGCTCGGGCGTGCACGGCATCCGTAGGTCCTCGATCCCGTACGGCCGCAGCGCGTCCACGATCGCGTTCACCACGGCCGGGGTCGAGGCGATCGTGCCCGCCTCGCCGACACCCTTGGCGCCCAGCGGGTTGCTGGTCGCCGGGGTCTCGGTCCGGTCGAGGGTGAACATCGGCAGGTCGGCGGCCGACGGCAGCAGGTAGTCGGCCATCGTGGTGGTGAGCAGGTTGCCCTCGGCGTCGTACGTGGCCTCCTCGAAGAGCGCCTGCGCGATGCCCTGGGCGATGCCGCCGTGGACCTGGCCCTCCACGATCAGCGGGTTGACGACCTTGCCGATGTCGTCCACCGCCACGTACGAGCGCAGCTTCACCATGCCCGTCTCCGTGTCGACCTCCACCGCGCACAGGTGGGTGCCGTGCGGGAAGGAGTAGTTGTCCGGGTCGAACGTGGCGTCGGAGTCGAGGTTCGGCTCGACCCCTTCGGGCAGGTCGTGCGCGGTGAACGTGGCGTAGGCCAGCTCCTGGATCGTCCTGCTCGAATCCGTGCCGCGCACCTTGAACGCCCCGGCCTCGAACTCCAGGTCGTCCGGCGAGCACTCCAGCACGTACGCGGCCAGCTTGCGGGCCTTCTCCTTCACCTTCTCGCACGCCTTGAGCACCGCGACACCGCCGATGACCAGCGAGCGCGAGCCGTAGGTGTCCATGCCCTTGTGCGCGATCGCCGTGTCGCCGTGCAGCACCGTGACGTCCTCGAACGGAACGCCGAGCGCGTCGGCCACGATCTGGCTCCACGACGTCACGTGGCCCTGCCCGTGCGGCGAGGTGCCGGTGATGACCTCGACCTTGCCCGTGGGCAGCATGCGCACCGAGCCGTGCTCCCAGCCGCCCGCGCCGAAGTTCGCGTCCGCCAGCCATCGGGACGGGGCCAGGCCGCACATCTCCGTGTACGTGCTGACGCCGATCCCGAGCTGCACCGGGTCACCCCGGTCCCGCCGGTCGGCCTGTTCGGCGCGCAGCTTGTCGTAGCCGAACAGCGACAGCGCCCGGTCGGTGGCCGCCTCGTAGTTGCCCGAGTCGTACGTCAACCCCGAGATCGTGGCGTAGGGGAACTCCTCGTGCTTGATCCAGTTGCGCCTGCGCACCTCGACCGGGTCCACGTTCACCGCGGCCGCGAGCTCGTCCATCATCCGCTCGATGAGGAACGTGGCCTCGGGCCGGCCCGCCCCGCGGTAGGCGTCGGTCGGCATCTTCGTGGTGAACACGCCTGTGCAGTTGAACTGGTACGCGTCCATCTTGTAGATCGCGTTGCACATCGACGCGCCCAGCAGCGGGATGCCCGGCGTGAGCAGCATCAGGTACGCGCCCATGTCGGCCAGCAGGCTGACCTGCAGCCCCCTGATGCGCCCGTCGGCCTCGGCCGCCAGCCGTACGTGCTGGATCTGGTCACGGCCGTGGTGCACGGTCAGGTTGCCCTCTGAGCGCGACTCCGTCCACTTGACCGGCCGGCCCAGCTTGCGGGCCAGCAGCAGGCAGAGCACCTCCTCAGCGGTGACCTGCAGCTTCGAGCCGAACCCGCCGCCCACGTCGGGCGCGATCACGCGCAGCTTGTGCTCGGGGATGCCGGTGACCACGGCCAGCATGACCCGCAGCACGTGCGGGATCTGCGTGGACGACCACAGCGTGAACGACTCGCCGTCGGTGTCGGCCAGGATCGCCCGCGGCTCCATCGCGGTCGGGATGAGCCGCTGCTGGACGAAGGTCCGGTCCACGACCACGGGCGCGTCCCTGAACGCGGCCTCGATGTCGCCGAAGTCGGCCGTCATCTCGTACGCCTTGTTGCCCGACTCGTGCACCTTCGGGCTGTCCGCCGACAGCGCCTCGGTCATGTCGACCACCGCGGGCAACGGCTCGTAGTCGACCTCGATCGCCTCCAGCGCGTCGGCCGCCCGGTAGCGGTCGACCGCGATCACGCAGGCCACGGCCTCGCCCACGTACCGGACCTCGGAGACCGCCATCGGCGGGTGATCGGGGATCACGATGTCCTCGGTGACCGGCCACGCGCACGGCAGGCTGCCCTGCTCGGCGGCGAGGTCCTGGCCGCTGAAGGCCGCCACGACCCCGGGCAGTGCGCGCGCCCCCGACACGTCCACCCCGGTGATCCTGGCGTGCGCCATCGGGCTGCGCAGGAACGTCACGTGCAGCATCCCGGGACGGGACAGGTTGTCCGTCCACTGCGTGCGGCCCGTCAGCAGCCTGGCGTCCTCTTTGCGCTTACGCGGCTCGCCCACCTCCTGAACGGTCACGGCGTGCTCACCGCCTGACCCATCTCCTGCGCGCCCTTGCGGACGGCGCGCACGATGTTGCAGTAGCCGGTGCAGCGGCAGAGGTTGCCCTCAAGCCCCTGCCTGATCGTCTCTTCCGACGGCTCAGGGTCCTCCCTGAGCAGGTCTATCGCGGCCATGACCATGCCGGGCGTGCAGTAGCCGCACTGCAGCGCGTGCTCCTCGTGGAAGGCCCGCTGCATCGGGTGCATCTCGCCGGCCGCGCCCAGGCCCTCGATCGTGACGACGTCGCCGCCGTCGGCCTGCACGGCCAGCACCGAGCAGCTCTTGACGCTCTTGCCGTCGAGCATCACCGTGCAGGCGCCGCAGTTACTGGTGTCGCATCCGACCGGCGTGCCGGTCTTGCCCAGTCGTTCTCGTAGGAGATGAACGAGCAGGAGTCGCGGCTCGACTTCCTCCTCGTACGTGATCCCGTCGACAGTGACGGTGATTCGGGGCATACGTCCTCCCTCATCGAGCAGGGGGGGAAAGGCGGACACTCCGAACCTACGCCGGTGTTCTTACCGGTCAAGGGTCACTTACCGCGGACCACCCGCGCGACGATCGCGACCAGGCCCGCGAAGGCCAGTCCCAGCACCGTCACCCCGACCAGAACCAGCGGCTCGCGGATCGTGCGTGTCACCGTCAAGATGCCCAGAACGATGAAGAGCACACCGCTGAGCAGGGCCATCCAGTCCGTCCTGTGCACCCGCCTGCGCACTCGCTGGGGCCGGTCGAGGTCACGCGGCACGTCGCACCTCCATGTCGCCGACGCCGCCCTTGAGGTTCAGCACGATCGTGGAGACCTTGCCCTCCGGCTTCGTCTCCGGCTCCAGCACCTTGTCCGAGCGCACCTGCACCCCGCCCTTGAGCGACTGGTCGATGACGATGTCACCGATCTTGTTGGTGGCGTGCACCTCGACCCTGGCGGTCGGCGGCACGATCACCACCAGCTCTCCCGCCGACACCGCGGCGTTGAACGTCACGTGGGTCCCAGGCGGCAGCCGCAGCTCCGACAGGTCCAGCCGGCCGTCTCCCAGGCCCACGTCGTAGAGCTGGTTCGCCTCGGCGATCGTGGTCGGGGTCCACTCCGACGGGCCGATGTTGCGCGGCAGGCCGCCGAGCACCAGCCCCATCGCCACGATCAGCACGAGCGCGGTGCCCGCGGCCACCAGACCGGCGCCACGGCCCCACCAGGCGGCGATGAGCAGACCCGCGCCGACGGTGATGAGCATGGCGCCGCCGACGACGGTCGGGCTCACTCCGCCGGCCGACCTGGCTTGGACCGCCACGACGATCCCTCCAATGATGATTGCCAGCAGGATGGTGATGGCGCCGATGTACGACCTGGGCCGGGGCTCTCGCTTGTCCCGCCTGGGCGGGATCGGGCGGCCGTACAGGGCGGGGTCGTAAGGGGAGTGGCCGCCGGCCCGCTTGGCCGGGTCGAGCGGCTGGTAGGGGCCGTTCGGCGCGAACGGCTCGCCGTAGCCGGAGTAGTCGAGCGCGGTCGGGGGGTCGGGTCGGTAGGCGGGCCGCGGGTCGCCCGGGGCGGCCTCGGGGCGCTGGGGCCCCGGCACGGCGTGCTCCGCGGTCACCGCCTCCGGCGACACGTCCCGCCCCCGGCGGGCCGCGGCCTGGCGGGCCCGGTAGGCCGCGTCCCTGGCACTGTCGGCCGCCGCCCGCAACTCCTCGACAGAGGCCGCCTCCCGCGCCTCCCTGCCCGGCGCCGTGCTCTCTTGGGGTGCCGCGCTCTCGGCCGGCATCGCGCTCTCGGCCGGAGCCGACGGCGTGGTCGGGGGGCGCACGCTGCCGGTCGCCGGCTCCCGTCCCGCGCCCGCTGACGTGACGGATTCGTTCGCTGATGTGACAGATTCGTCCGCGTTCGCCGGGGAGACGGCCTCGTCCACGCCCTCCCGCGCCGGCGCGGGGCGCGAGGCGCGGGGGACCGGGGTGGTCGGCGGAGCCGGGGAGAAGTGGGCGGCGGGTCGTTCGCCCTGCCGCCTGAGCAGCCGTTCCGGCATCGACCTGGCCAGCCCGAGCAGATCCACCCCGCTGGAATGGGCGGCCAGCAGCGACACGGCCAGGAACACCCCGACCACCAGCGTCCCCGTGTCGAGCCAGACCGTCGCCAGGTTGAGCGCCAGCCCGAACGCCAGCACCGCCGACAGCAACGCCATCACGGCCTCGGCGTCGAAGTCGCGCCGCGTCCACTGCTCGATCAGCCCCGGCCGGCCGTTCGGCTCCTTCATCAGCAGGAACGCCGCCAAATAGAGAAGCAGCCCGACCCCTGACCCCAGCAGCAGCACGGCGACGCCCACCCGGAACACCACCGGGTCGATGCCGGTGTAGCGTCCCAGGCCCGCGCAGACTCCCATGAGGAAGCGCCCCTCGCTGCTGCGTCGCAGCTCACGGGGTGGGGCGGCCGGTTGCCTGGGCGGAGCTTCTGTCATGCCTACATCGTGGACCCACGCGCGGGCGGCTCGCATCCGGGAGACCCCTGACCCGACCCGGGGGTTGTTCCCTGATGCTGGAATGCCCCCGACATGTGACTATGGCCATGTTATGGCTGACCAGAAGCTTCTCGCCGAGCAGAGCGGCGACACGCCCTACCGCCGGATGATGCGCCCCATGGAGGGGCGCCTGCTCGGCGGTGTCGCCCAGGGGCTGGCTGCGCAGCTCAAGCTTGATCCCGTGGTGATCAGGCTGATGTTCGTGCTGCTCACCGTCGTCCATGGGATCGGCGCGGTGGCGTACGCCGTGCTGTGGATGGTCACGCCGCGGCAGCCCTACCAGGGGCAGCAGCCGCAGCGTGACTGGAGCCAGCTGGCCGCGTTCAGCGCGATCGGGGTGGCGCTGCTGGCGTTCGGCTGGCTGACGGGGGCCTCGCAGGGCGGCATCGGCATGCTGCCGTTCGCCGTCGGCGGGATCGGCGCGCTGATCCTCTGGCAGCAGGCCGACCCGGAACGCCGCAAGGGCTGGGTCAGCGGCGCCACGCTCAGCATGCGCAAGAACCGGGTGCGCACCCTGCTCGGCGTCGGCCTGGTCGTGATCGGCGCGACCGGGTTCCTGGCCGCGGAGGGCGAGCTGCCCCAGATCAGGGACAGCCTGCTGTTCACCGTGGTCGTGGTCGGCGGGCTGGCCGTCATCGCCGCACCCTGGCTGGCGGGCCTGTGGAAAGAGCTGCAGCTTGAGCGGCGCGAGCGCATCAGGCAGGAGGAGCGGGCCGAGGTCGCGGCCATGGTGCACGACTCCGTGCTGCACACGCTCACGCTGATCCAGCGGGTCGCGCACGACCCGCGCGAGGTCTCGCGGCTGGCTCGCTCGCAGGAGCGCGAGCTGCGCAACTGGCTCTACCAGCCGGCGCAGGACGCCGACGCCACGGTGGCGGCGGCCGTACGCAGGATCGCGGCCGAGGAGGAGGACTCCCACGGGGTGCCGATCGAGGTCGTCTGCGTCGGGGACATCGCCCTCGACCCGGCGGGCAAGCTGGGGGCCATGCTCAAGGCGGCCCGGCAGGCGATGGTCAACGCGGCCAAATACTCTGAGAGTCCCTCTATTTCCGTCTATGCCGAAGTGGAGGGTGAAGAGGTCACGATTTTCGTGAAGGATCGTGGCAAGGGGTTCGACCTTGAGGCGGTGCCGCTCGACAGGATGGGGATCAGGGAGTCCATCATCGGGAGAATGGAACGTCACGGAGGCGCGGCCCGCGTTCGCACGGAGCCCGGCGAGGGCACGGAAGTGATGTTGACGATGAAGGTGGAGAAGGCATGACGCGCGTACTGATCGTCGACGATCACCGGCTGTTCCGATCGGGCGTGCGCGCCGAGCTCGGCGACTCCATCGAGGTGGTCGGCGAGGCGGAGGACGTCGAGAGCGCGGTCAAGGCGATCGCCGCGCACCAGCCCGACGTGGTGCTGCTCGACGTGCACATGCCCGGTGGCGGCGGCCAGGAGGTGCTGCGCCGGGTGCTGGGCGCCGGCTCCCAGGTGCGCTTCCTCGCGCTGTCGGTCTCCGACGCCGCCGAGGACGTCATCGGCGTGATCAGGGGAGGTGCCCGCGGCTACGTGACCAAGAACATCAGCGGCAAGGAGCTCACCGACGCCATCCGCCGGGTGGCCGACGGCGACGCGGTGTTCTCGCCGCGGCTGGCGGGGTTCGTGCTGGACGCGTTCGCCTCGTCGGAGGCGCCCTCCATCGATCCCGAGCTCGACTCGCTGACGCAGCGCGAGCGGGAGGTGCTGCGGCTGATCGCGCGGGGGTACGCGTACAAGGAGATCGCCAAGGAGCTGTTCATCTCGGTCAAGACCGTGGAGACCCACGTGTCGTCCGTCCTGCGCAAACTCCAGCTCTCCAACCGCCACGAGCTGTCCCGCTGGGCCACCGCGCGGCGCCTCGTCTGATCTGTCCCTTACGCCGATCTCGCCAGTTTTTGGCGGGTCTTGGACCGTTACAGGAAAGTTATCGGGATTTCGCCAGCGAAACTCTCGTCTCCGTTGTCACACAAGGAGGTAGTCGAAGCACTTAAGTCCAGGAGTAACCCCTTTGAAGCGCGTCACCCGGATGCTTCCGGCTCTGCTCGCTCTGGCCGCCGCCACGGCATGTGCGGCGGAGAGCGTCCCCGCTCCACAGCCCGGCGCCCGAGCCGCCGCTGTGGCCCAGAGCACCACGATCCCTGCTCCCGCCCCCGCCGCGGGTGCCGTCGCCGCCCCGGCGAAGAAGGCGAAGCTGGAGATCGCCGACATCACCCCCATGGGGGAGAAGACGGAGAAGGTGGGGGTCGGGTTCCCGATCATCGTCACCTTCGACCGTGACGTCAAAGACAAGGCCACGGTCGAGGCCCTGCTCGACGTCGAACCGGAGAAGCCCGTCGAGGGCGCCTGGCGCTGGGTGTCCCCGCGCAAGGTCATCTACCGGACGAAGACGTACTGGAAGCCGTACCAGAAGGTGCTCTTCACCGCGCGGCTGTCCGAGCTGCCCGGCAACGAGAAGACCAAGAACGTCTCACGCCGCTTCGCGGTCGGCTCCCAGCAGATCTCCTTGGTCAACACGCGGAACCACACGATGAAGGTCTACCGCAACGGCAAGCTGGCCAAGAAGATCGCGATCAGCGCCGGCAAGGGCGGCTTCGTCCGCAACGGCGTGGACGTGTACCTCACCACGAGCGGCACCCACCTCACGATGGGCAAGAAGGCCGTCGAGACCATGACCTCCTCCTGGATGGGCGTGACGGATCCCAAGGATCCGCGCTACTACAAGGAGGAGATCCCGTGGGCGGTGCGCATCTCCGACAGCGGCGAGTACGTGCACCAGAGCGCCGGCTACTACCAGTTCCTGGGGCGCTCGAACCAGAGCCACGGCTGCGTGCGCGCCACCCCGGCCGGGGCCAAGTGGTTCTACACGATCGCCCAGCGCGGTGACGTCGTGAAGATCACCGGCACCAAGCGCAAGCTGCAGTGGAACAACGGCTGGAGCTACTGGCAGCTCAACTGGACCCAGTGGAAGAAGGGCAGCGCCCTCAAGCCCTGACCCACGGCACTCGGCATAAACGGAGGGGCCGCTCCCCGGCAACGGGAAACGGCCCCTCTTGCGTTCTCTGGGGTCGCGGCCCTTCCACGCGCGCTCGCAACCCTCCAGACCACAGGCTCAGCCCAGACCCAGACCACACACTCAGCCCAGATCCAGCCCAACGCAGCCCAGCCCCACCCAGGCTCAGAGCTTTTCCAGCGGGGCGTAGGCCAGCAGCAGGGTCTTCTCGCCGCCACTGCCGAAGTCGATCTTCACCTTGGTCTTCTCCGCCACCCCGTCCACGGACACCACCGTGCCCAGCCCGAACGCGTCGTGCGTGACCCGGTCGCCCGGCGTCAGGGACGGGATCTTGCGCCCGCCGCTCTTGGCCGGAGCCGGGCGCGCGGCCGGCTCGCGCTTCGTGGCGGCGCTCCAGGCGGACTTCTCCGGGTCGGTACGCCAGTCGATCAGCGTGCCCGGCACCTCGTTGACGAAGCGCGAGGCCGGGTTGAACGACGGCGCCCCCCACGAGCTGCGCACGGCCGCCCGCGTCAGGTAGAGCCGCTTCTGCGCCCTGGTGATGCCGACGTAGGCCAGCCGCCGCTCCTCCTCCAGCTCCTTGGGCTCGCCCAGGGACCGGATGTGCGGGAACACGCCGTCCTCCATGGCCGTCAGGAACACGACGGGGAACTCCAGCCCCTTGGCGGTGTGCAGGGTCATCAGGGTGACCACTCCCTGCCCGCCGTCGGCGTCGGGGATCTGGTCGGCGTCGGCCACCAGCGACACCTGCTCCAGGAACTCCACCAGCGTGCCCTCCGGGTTGGCCTCCTCGAACTCGGAGGCCACGGAGATGAGCTCGTTGAGGTTTTCCAGGCGGGACTCGTCCTGCGGATCCTCCGACGCCTCAAGCTCGGCGCGGTAGCCGGTGGCCACCAGGATCTCCTCGGCCAGCGCGGACGGCGGCATGCCCTCGGCCTTGGCGATCAGCCCTTCGAGCATCGAGACGAACTCGCGGATGGCGTTGAGCGAGCGCGTGGCCATCCCGTACGCCTCGTCGGCCCGGCGCAGCGCGTCCCAGAACGGGATCTGCTCGCGCGAGGACAGCGCCTCCACCATCGCCTCGGCCCGGTCGCCGATGCCGCGCTTGGGCACGTTGAGAATGCGCCGCAGCGACACCACGTCGGCCGGGTTGGCCAGCACCCGCAGGTAGGCCAGCAGGTCCTTGACCTCCTTGCGCTCGTAGAAGCGCACCCCGCCGACGACCTTGTAGGGCAGGCCGGTGCGGATGAAGATCTCCTCGAACACGCGGGAAGCGGCGTTGGTGCGGTAGAAGACCGCGACCTCGCCCGGCTTGACGTCCTCCTCGTCGCTGAGCCGATCGACCTCCTGGGCCACGAACATGGCCTCGTCGTGCTCGTTGTCGGCCACGTAGCCCACGATCTTGGGCCCGTCGCCCTGGTCGGACCAGAGGTTCTTCGGCTTGCGCGACTCGTTGCGCGAGATCACCGCGTTGGCGGCGGCCAGGATGTTCTGCGTGGAGCGGTAGTTCTGCTCCAGCAGGATGGTGCGCGCGTCGGGATAGTCGCGCTCGAACTCCAGGATGTTGCGGATCGTCGCGCCGCGGAAGGCGTAGATCGACTGGTCGGCGTCGCCCACCACGCACAACTGCGACATGTCGGCGCCCGAGCGCACCAGCTCACCGTCGCCGGTGCGCAGCTCGGGATGGCCGACCAGCTCCCTGATCAGGATGTATTGGGCGTGGTTGGTGTCCTGGTATTCGTCGACCAGCACGTGCCTGAACCGCATCCGGTAGTGCTCGGCCACCTCGGGGAAGAGCTGGAACAACGTCACCGTGTTCATGATGATGTCGTCGAAGTCCATCGCGCCGGCCTCGGTCAGCTTGAGCTGATAGGCCTTGTACGCCTGCGCGAGCGTCTTCTCCAGATGCGAGCCGGCCCGGTCGATCGCGCTCTCGTAGTCGACCAGCTCGTTCTTGAAGTTGCTGACCTGCGCCGAGAACGAACGCGGCGGATAACGCTTGGGGTCGAGCTCCATCTCCCTGCAGACCATGGCCATCAGCCGCTGGGAGTCGGCCTGGTCGTAGATCGAGAAGCTGGACGGGAAGCCCAGCCGCTTGGCCTCCCTGCGCAGGATGCGCATGCAGGCGCTGTGGAACGTCATCACCCACATCGCCTTGGAGCGCGGCCCGACGAGCTTGTCGATGCGCTCCTTCATCTCCCTGGCGGCCTTGTTGGTGAAGGTGATGGCCAGGATCTCGCCCGGATGCACCCCACGTTCGGCCAGCAGATAGGCGATGCGGTGCGTGAGCACCCGCGTCTTTCCCGAGCCCGCCCCGGCCACGATGAGCAGTGGACTGCCGTGATGGATCACGGCCTCGCGCTGTTGCGGGTTGAGGCCGTCGAGCAAGGGGTGGTCAACAGAGACTTGGGTCGGCACCTACCTAGGTTAAGACGCTCCACCGACATTCGGCGCCCGGAATGCCTCCGGCGGGGTCCCGGTTGTCCTCCATGGAAGGTCCAGAGAGGGGAATCATGCTGCCGGAGAGCGAGATCAACCGGGTGCTCGTCGTGACCGCCCACCCTGACGACGCCGATTTCGGCTCGGCGGGCAGCGTGGCGCTGTTCGTGGACCGCGGCGTCGAGGTCACCTACCTGCTGGTCACGGACGGCGACGCGGGCGGCAACGAGCGCGAGCTGGACAACTCCGGCATGGCCGAGCTGCGCAGGGCTGAGCAACTGGCCGCGGCCAAGGCGGTCGGGGTCACCGACGTGCGCTTCCTCGGCCGCCCCGACGGGCAGGTGGTGCCCTCGCTCGACCTGCGGCGCTCGATCGCCAGGGTCATCCGCCAGGTCAGGCCCGACCTGGTCATCACCCATCACCCCGACCGCAACTACCAGTTCATCGCCCCCAGCCATCCGGACCACCGCGCCGTGGGCGGCGCCACCCTGGACGCGGTCTATCCGGACGCGCGCAACCCGTACGCGTTCCCGGAGCTGATCAAGGAGGAGGGGCTGGAGGCGTGGACCGTACGTGAGGTGTGGCTGAACGGGGGCTCCACCCCCAACCACTTCGTGGACATCACCGAGGCCATGGACCGCAAGCTCGCGGCCTTGCAGTCACATGTCAGCCAGGTCGCCCACGTGGACGGCTTCGCCGACTTCGTCAAGAGCCGCTTCGCCGCCTGGGCGAAGCAGGCCGGCCTCGGCGACGACCGCTACGCGGAGGGCTTCCAGGTCGTCCCCACGGCCTGACCCGCGCGACCCGCGCCGCCCTCGCCATCCGGGGCGGGTCAGGGGGAGCAAGCCAGGTGACACCACCCCGAGCAAGGGCCGCCCTGTCACCCGGGGCGGTCACGGGACGGAGCCTGGTGGCACCACCCAGAGCGACGGCTGCCCCGTCACCTCCGAGATGATGTCGAAGGCGTGCCCGTAGTGCAGGATCGTCGCCCCGTGCACCTCGGCGCAGGCGGCGATCAGCAGCTCGTCGGGGCCGATGCCCCGGTGCTGGGAGATCTCGACGAGCTGCCGCTGCACGACCATGGCCCGCGTCTGCACCTCCTGGTCGACCGGCAGCACGATGCACTGCCGCTGGGCGTGCACCATGCGCTGGTAGTGGCCGTAGTCCTGGGCGCTGTAGAACACCTCGAGATCCACGACGCTGCAGGTCGCCACCGCCCTGGCCGCGTAGAGCGGCTGGAGGGCCTTGGCGATCACGTCGCTGGCCCTGATGCGGGCCAGCGCGCTCTTGTCGAGGAGGTACATCAGTCCTGTCGTCGCCACACCTGCGTCGTGATCTCCGGATCCAGCAGGTCCGGGCTCCCCTCCGTGCGCCAGAACTCGAACGCTCTGATCGCACACTCCTTGTCCGCGTCCTTGTCGACCACTCCGCGCAGCGCGGCGTGGACCGTTTCTCTCATGGTCGGCGTACCGAGCTTCTGCTGGGCCGCTTCCAGCAGTTCCTGGTCGATGTCGATTACCGTACGCATGCGACAGCACCTCCGTACCTCCGGCGTATCTGAGTTTCCGTGTTCATCCGTCTTTTTCGGGCATGCGCCAAGCCGGAACCGGGGTGGGCTCGAAACAGGCGCCTCGGAGACGGTAAAGCCTGGACATGCGCAGGTCACAGCGGGGCCGGCTGAGCGGGGGAGAAAATCCTTCCGTTAGGTGAAAACTCTTATCCCGCACGACGCGGATGATCTATCGCGACGCGATCTGCCGGTCACCTCATTCGCTCACTTTTCATGGCGAACAGGTGCCAACCCGCCTTCTCCTGATATGCCGCCCTCGCGTTTGGCGGCGATTCTGGCGAAAAGGTAGCCGAGCGAGTTGGTGGCGAGATGCAGCATGGCCGGAGTGAGCAGGCCACGGCGGCGGCGCAGCTCGCAGAACAGCACCCCGGCCGCCGCCGTGGACACGACGCTGCCCGCGACCACCCTGGCGGTGTCGAGATGCCCGGGCGACTCACCGGCCGTCAGTGCGCCCAGCGCCGGGTTGGCGCGCGCCATGTCGATCGCGGGAAGGATGTGCCAGAGCCCGAACAGGGTGGACGAGACCGCCGTCGCGGCGGCCGTGCCCCGGCGGCGCCGCACCATGCCGTAGAGAGCGCCGCGGAACCCGACCTCCTCCAGCAGAACCGTGCCCAGCGGCACCTGGAGCAGCGCCTCCTCCAGGACGCGGGCCCGCGACAGCGACAGGGCGCGCTCGTCACGGAAGAACGGCCTGGTGCGGGGGGAGAGGATGCCGACGGTGTAGACGGCCGCCACACCCGCCGCCAGCGCCCCACCGGCCACGGCGCCCCGCCGCCCGTCCTCGAACCCGATCTCCTGCCAGGACAGCCCGGAGCGACGAGCCATCGCGACGAGGGCGGCCGTGGCCAGGGTGGAGGTCAAGGGGCCCAGGCGCGGGGCGACCTTGTTGTTCAGCAGGTTGGCGGCGGTGAGCACGACGATCGACCGAAGCAGCACCCTTGCAGGCTACGCAATCCCCACGCAGCCACCGCCCCGCAACCTCGATCCGCCCCTGACCCACCGTCCAGCCACCCTCAGCCCAACCCACCAGACCGCGCGACCCTCCCGAGCCCACCCGGCCAGATCGCGCGACGGTCCTGAGGTCCGCCCGGACAGCCTGCGCGGCGCCCCCGAGGGCTGACCGTGCTGGGCGAGGGCGAGTCCGGGCAGGCCGCGTGATGGTCCCACGGTTGCCCGGACGGGCTGGGCGATGGTCAGGAGGCCGCGGGGCGGCGCCAGGTTTCGGGGGTGCGGGCGCGGCGGCGTTCTTCCGGGGTGAGGCCGCCCCAGATGCCGTCCGACTCGCCGGCTCGTAAGGCGTAGGAACGGCACTCCTGGATGACCTGGCAGCCGGCGCAGACCGCCTTGGCTCTGGCCTCCTGCAACGGCGTGGGGGCGAGAGGGAAGAAGAGGTCAGGGTCGCTGGATCTGCACGCCCCCCTGCGCAGCCAGCCGATCTCCTCCAGTTGCATGGGTCAAAGGTAGAGCGTGGTCATGATCGACCACATCATTCTCCGGGTTGACTCTCGTGTACGTCCTACGGTTTGATCACACACCCCCCGAGTAGACCCTGTGCCGGTGCCGGTCACATGTCCGGCATTTCGCCGCACGCGTCCTCGGCGGCCCCGCCCTCGGCAGGCGTCCGCTGTCAGGAGGCGTGCATTCCGGCGGGCGTCCCGTTCAGCAGGCGTCCCCCTTCAGCGGCGTCCCCCTTCAGCAGGCGTTCACCGTCAGCAGGAGTCCACGCTGTCCCGGTAGCCCGTCGCGAACGACGCCTGTCGTTGTTCGGCCGTCCCGTGGGCCGCCGGGTCGAGCCAGTCGTCGGTCGGGTCGCCCGCCGCCTCCAGGCTCAGCAGCAACTCGTCCTCGTCACCCGCCTCCGCCGTCAGCGCCCCCGAGCCGACCAGGGCCGACAGCGTGCCACCCGCGTAGCAGTCGGCCTGCAGCTCCATCTGGACGTTGAGCCGGAAGTTCGTCTGCAACTGGGCCTGGACGGCGTGCCCGAACTCGTGCGGAATGATCACATAGACGGAGCCGTCGCCCATCTCGCTCCAGAGCGACTCCATCCAGTCCTGGTCATAGGCGATGAAATGGCCGATAGGGCAGTAGAAGGCATTGTTCGGTGCGGACTTCTCCCCGCCGCAGGACGGCCCGGAGGTTCCCGAATACGGGACGAAGTCGGCGATCGGTCGATAGGTCTGGCCGAGCTGCTGGAAGTGCTGCGTCCAGAACTGCTCCGTGAGCGTGCGCGCCGTGCGGATGTCGTCCTCGAACGAGTCGGCCCCCTGGCGGTCCATCGACCGCGGGGCGACGATGCCGCAGCCGGCGACCAGCAGCACCAGTACGGCCGCGAGCCGGGCGAGGCCGGTGCGGGAGGTCAGGGCGGGGGAGATCCGGTCACGCGTCACGGGTTTCACGCATCCCAGGTGTGCGAGGTGGTCGGTCGGCATCCGGCTGCGCATTCCAGCCGTGCGGGGGTGGTCGATGTGTCCCAGCCGTGCGGCAGCGGTCGGTGTGTGCGGGTTTCACGTGTCCCAAGTGTGCACGGGGTCGTTGGTGTGCATGCGTTCGATGTAGTCGAGTGTCATGCCTCGCAGGGCCTCGTGTCGATCACCCTTCCGTGCCCGTACGTGCTCGACCTGCCACGTGGCCCCCGTACGCCCGGTCAGGCACCGCCCCTCGATGACCGACAGCAGCCGGTCCGCCACGGGACCGTCCACGCCCCACCGGACCAGGCCCTCGTGCGCCACGGGCAGCAGCCGCCGCAGGATCAGCTCGGCGGCGGGCACCTCGCCCAGCCCGGGCCAGTACAGCCGCGCGTCCAGCCCGTGCCTGGCCGCCGCGGCGAGGTTGTCCTCGGCCGCGCGGAACGACATCTGGCTCCAGATCGGACGCTCGTCGTACGGCAGCATGCGCATCAACCCGTAGTAGAAGGCCGCGTTGGCCGAGATGTCGGCCACGGACGGCCCGGCGGGCAGCACCCGGTTCTCCACGCGCAGGTGCGGCACCCCTTCGACCACCGCGTACACCGGCCGGTTCCACCGGTAGATCGTGCCGTTGTGCAGGGTGAGCTCGTGGAGCTGGGGGATGCGGCCCTGTCCGAGTTCGGCGCGCGGGTCCTCCTCCTCGCAGACGGGCAGCAGGGCCGGGTAGTAGTTGACGTTCTCCTCGAACAGGTCGAAGACGCTGGTGATCCACCGCTCCCCGAACCACACCCTGGGCCGTACGCCCTGCGCCTTGAGCTCGGCCGGACGCGTGTCCGTGGACTGCTCGAACAGCGCGATCCTGGTCTCCCTGTGCAGTTCCTTGCCGAACAGGAACGGCGAGTTCGCCGCCACCGCGACCTGGGCCCCGGCGATGGCCTGGGCGGCGTTCCAGTGGGCGGCGAACATCTCGGGGCTGACCTGCAGATGGAGCTGCACGCTCGTGCAGGCGGCCTCGGGCGCGAGGCTGTCGGCGCGCGTGTCGAGGCGTTCGACGCCCTCGATGGAGATGTGCAGGTCCTCGCCCCTGGCGGCGAAGATCTGCTCGTTCAGCAGGCGGTAGCGCGGGTTGGCCGACAGGATGCCCTCGCTGATGTCCTGCTCGCGCAGCGTGGGCAGGATGCCGATCAGGACCAGGTGGGCGTCCTGCGAACGGGCGCGTTCGTTGGCGTGGTTGAGCCGGGCCCTGACGTCGTTCTCCAGGCGCAGGGCCCCGTCGCCGGCCAGGTCCTGGGGCTGGACGTTGATCTCGATGTTGAACTGGCCCAGCTCCGTGGCCCAGTCCGGCTCGGCGATGGCGTTGAGCACCTGGGCGTTGCGCATGGCGGCCTCGCCGAGGCCGTCCACGATGTTGAGCTCGATCTCCAGGCCGGCCAGCGGGTGGTCGAAGTCGAAACGCGCTTCCCGCAGCATCTGGGCGAAGACGTCGAGACACTGATGGACCTTTTCACGATATTTCCGGCGGTCGTCCCGGCTGAACACGACTGCTGGCACATCTCTGCCCATAACTCGAAATGTCGCACGTCAAAGCCCGCAAGACCAGTGCCCGAATGTGAAAGACCGGGTCCAGCCCGCATGACGGAGCCGCCGCCCTCTCCACAGGTGCGGAAGTTGTCCACAGGCCGTCCGCGAGACGACTCCCGGGACGCACGGCAATGGCTAGGGTTCAGGGATGCGCGTTTTGATAACCGGCGGGGCGGGATATATCGGCAGCACGATCGCGTCGGCGTGCCTCGACGCCGGGATCGAGCCCGTCATCCTCGACAGTCTCGTGACGGGGCGGCGGGAGTTCGCCGAGGGCCGGGCGTTCTACGAGGGGAAGATCAGCGACGGCCCGCTGATTGACAGGATATTTACCGAAAATCCCGATATCGAGGCCGTCATCCATTGCGCGGCGCTCATCGTGGTCCCCGATTCCGTGGCCGACCCCATCGGCTACTACCGCGCCAACGTCGCCGAGAGCCTGGAGCTCGTCGACCACCTGATCCGCAACGGCCGCACCCGCATGATCTTCAGCTCCTCGGCGTCGATCTACCGCGCGGGCGACGACCACACGGTGACCGAGGAGTCCCCGCTCGACCCGCAGAGCCCCTACGCGCGCACCAAGGCCGTCTGCGAGGGCATGTTCGCCGACATCGCGGCCGGCGCGCCGATCAGGATCCTGTCCCTGCGTTACTTCAACCCGATCGGCGCCGACCCCAAGATGCGCACGGGCCTGCAACTGCGCCGCCCGAGCCACGCCCTGGGCAAGCTGATCGAGGCGTACGACGACGGCGTCCCGTTCCGGATCACCGGCACCGGCTGGCCGACCGCCGACGGCACGGGCATCCGCGACTACGTCCACGTCTGGGACCTGGCCACCGCCCACGTCGCGGCGCTCGAACGCTTCGACGGGCTGGAGGCCGGCGTGATCAACCTGGGCACCGGCGCGGGCACCACCGTGCGCGAGCTGGTCGACGCCTTCAACCGGGTCGTCGACCGTCCCGTCGAGGTCGTCGAGGCCCCGGCCAGGCCAGGCGACGTCGCCGGCGCCTACACCCGCAGCGACCTGGCCCACCGCCTGCTCGGCTGGCGGGCCCGCCACTCGATCGAGGAGGGGATCAGGCATTCGCTCGAATGGGCCGCCCTGCGCGACTCCCGCCTGACCTGAGGCGCCTGACCTGAGGCGCCGCGGCCGCTCCGGCCGCGTGAGATGCCGCGGCCGGACCGGCCGCGGCGTGGGTCCTCCGTGGGAGGGGCCTGAGCTATCCGGCGATGGCGCCGACGGAGCTCTCCGAGAGCTGGTCCGGGACCTCGCTGTCCTCACCGAGGTCCTTGGCGTCGATCCACAGGTCCTCGGCCGGCGCCTTGATGGTGACCTTGGAGCCCCAGCCGATGTACTTGGTGGCGGTGCTGGAGCTGTACTTGCCGAGCACGCCGAAGTCCATGGTCCAGCTCGACCGCAGCTCCCTGACCAGCCCCTTGGAGTTGACCGACAGGGCGTACTCCACCTTGATCTTGCCCAGCTTGCCGCCGAGCTTGCGGCTGTGCGAGGCGGCGGCGAGCTGGTCCTGGGTCAGCGCGCCCTTGTACGTGCCGCCCTTGACGCTCTTGGCCTTCGTCACCAGAGCCTTGAGCACGCCCGGCTGGAACACGTCGATCATCTGGTTGAACGTGGCCCCGGCGGCCACGCCCGGGTAGCGCACCCACTTCTTGCCCTCGGGCAGGTCCTGGCTGAAGGCACCGCCCTGGACGTAACTGTGGCCGCCGATCGTGATGATGCGCGGCGGCGCCACGGCGGCGGCGGCCTTGGGCGCCTTGTTCTTCATGTCGGAGGCCACGACCCCCGACTTGCCGAAGAGGAAGGTCCCGCTGCTCTTGCCGGTCGAGGCGCTCTTGCCGTCCACGGCCATCCGCGACGTCTCGACGATGCGCACGCCCTTGCCCGCGACGAACTGCTTCTTCAGCGCCTTCACGGGGTCCACGGGGGCGGCATGGGCCGGCGCCACGGTCACGAGCGCGGCGGCCGTCGTCAACGCGAGGCCCGCGAGAATTCGCTTCATGGGTTTTCCTTCGCTTCAAAGAAGAGGGAAGCAGCAGCCTGCCAATGGAAGATCACGACCCTATATCGAGAAACTGGCCATATGCCCCCGAAACGGTGCACTTCCGGTGCACGTCCCGCCCTGAAGAAGTGAGATCACCGTCACATAGTGGAAGAACCACGACCCGATGACCTGGTCAGGTCAAGCTTCGGGCTAGGCTTCACTGGCGGAAACGCCCGGCACGCATCCCCGAGCGTAGGAGCTCGCCGTGAAAGGGCAAGGCACGATGCCAAGGAGCGGCGAAGCGGACGCGACCGTCAGTGCCGTTGCCCGGGCCGCCGAACATCAGTCGCAATGGAAGAGGACGGACCCTCGTGGACCTGTTCGAACATCAAGCGAAGGAGCTCTTCGCTGACTACGGCATCCCGGTGCCACGTGGCATCGTCGCCCACACCGTGGAGGAGGTACGGTCGGCGGCCACGGAGCTGACCGGCCGCGTTGTCGTCAAGGCCCAGGTCAAGACCGGCGGCCGCGGCAAGGCCGGCGGCGTGAAGGTGGCCGACGACGCCGCCGACGCCGTCACCAAGGCCGAGGCCATCCTCGGCATGGACATCAAGGGCCACACGGTCCACAAGGTCCTCGTGGAGGAGGCCAGCGCGATCGCGGAGGAGTACTACTTCTCCTTCCTGCTCGACCGCGCGAACCGTACCTTCCTCGCCATCTGCTCCGCCGCGGGCGGCATGGACATCGAAGAAGTAGCCCACACCTCGCCGGAGAAGGTCGCCAAGGTGCCGGTCTCGGCGCTGAGCGGCGTCGACCGGGCGAAGGCCCGCGAGATCGCGGTGGCCGGCGGCCTGCCGGAGAAGTCGCTCGACGGCGCGGCCGAGCTCATCGAGAAGCTCTGGTGCTGCTTCGTCGACGAGGACGCCACGCTGGTCGAGGTCAACCCGATGATCCTGTCCGCCGACGGCCAGGTGAAGGCCCTCGACGGCAAGGTCACGCTCGACGAGAACGCCGCGTTCCGCCAGCCCGACCACGAGGCGCTGGCCGACAAGGCCGCCGAGGACCCGCTCGAGGCCAAGGCCAAGGAGAAGGACCTCAACTACGTCAAGCTCGACGGCGACGTCGGCATCATCGGCAACGGCGCGGGCCTGGTCATGTCCACCCTCGACGTGGTGGCCTACGCCGGCGAGGCGTTCCCCGGCAAGCCGTCCCCCGCCAACTTCCTCGACATCGGCGGCGGCGCCTCGGCCGAGGTCATGGCCGCGGGCCTGGAGATCATCCTCTCCGACCCGAGCGTCAAGTCGATCTTCGTGAACGTCTTCGGCGGCATCACCGCCTGCGACGCCGTCGCCAACGGCATCGTCTCGGCGTTCAAGCTGCTGGAAAGCCGCGGCGAGGCCGTCACCCACCCGCTGGTGGTCCGCCTCGACGGCAACAACGCCCAGCTCGGGCGGCAGATCCTGGCCGACGCCGCGCTCCCGCGCGTCGAGCTGGTTGACACGATGGACGAGGCGGCCAAGCGTGCCGCCGAGCTCGCTGCGGTAGGTGCGTGACCCATGGCCATCTGGTTGACTGAGAACAGCAAGATCATCGTTCAGGGCATGACCGGCGGCGAGGGCACCAAGCACACCCGCCGCATGCTCGCCTCCGGTGCCCGCGTCGTCGGCGGCGTGAACGCGCGCAAGGCCGGCACCACGCACGAGGGCCTGCCCGTGTTCGGCACGGTCAAGGAGGCCATCGCACAGACCGGCGCCGACGTGTCGGTCGTCTTCGTGCCGCCGGCGTTCACCAAGGACGCGGTCATCGAGGCCATCGACGCCGAGATCCCGCTCGTCGTGGTGATCACCGAGGGCGTGCCGGTGCACGACTCGACGGCCTTCTGGGCGTACGCCGTCGAAAAGGGCAACAAGACCCGCATCATCGGCCCCAACTGCCCGGGCATCGCCTCTCCCGGCGCCTCCAACGCCGGCATCATCCCCGCCGACATCACCACCGCCGGCCGCATCGGCCTGGTCTCGAAGTCCGGCACGCTCACCTACCAGCTCATGTACGAGCTGCGTGACTTCGGCTTCTCGACCGCCGTCGGCATCGGTGGCGACCCCGTGATCGGCACCACCCACATCGACGCCCTCCAGGCCTTCCAGGAGGACCCGGGCACCGACGCCATCGTGATGATCGGCGAGATCGGCGGCGACGCCGAAGAGCGGGCCGCTGCCTACATCGAGGAGCACGTCACCAAGCCGGTCGTCGCCTACGTCGCGGGCTTCACCGCCCCCGAGGGCAAGACGATGGGCCACGCGGGCGCCATCGTGTCCGGCTCGGCCGGCACCGCGCAGGCCAAGAAGGAAGCGCTGGAGAAGGTCGGCGTCCGCGTCGGCAAGACTCCGTCCGAGACGGCTCGCCTCATGCGCGAGATCATGCAGGCGCGCTGACGGGCTTCCGTCCGTCAACACCGCGCTTCACCGTTTTTCGCCAGGGCCCTGCTCGATGCGGGGCCCTTCGCGTTCCCTCACCGTCCGACGGAACCCGCCGGACGGTGCCGCGGCCCGCGCTGTACGGCCTCAGAGCCCGTGCGGAGGCCCACAAAGTGGGCGGCGGGCGGCGCGTCAACCAAGCTTCGGTCGGGAAAGCTTGAGAAAATCGCCTACTGTGACGGCGATTCTCGACCAGCTGCGTACCGCCCCCCGGTCGGTGCTCGGCAAGCTCCCCGGGGTCTCGAGCGACGACGACGAGACACGGCGGCCGCTGCCGGTGTCGGGAATGCTGGCCGCCGCCTGCACCCTCGGCGTCGGCCTGGCCGCACTCACCACACTCACCCTGGTCGGCTGGATCGCCGCGCCACGCGGCGCGCTGGGCGCGGGCCTGCCGGGAGTGTTCAGAACGGCGGCGCAGCTCTGGCTGGCCGCCCACCACGCCGGGTTCGCGATCCCCGGCGGGCGCGTCGGGCTGCTGCCGCTCGGGCTGATGATCCTGCCCGCCATGCTGCTCTACCGCGCGGGCCGCTGGATGGCGAATGACGCCGACCTGCGCCTGCGGCTGCCCGCCCGGCTGCCCAAGAACAGCCCGAAGGAGCAGGCGGGAGCCCGCCGCCGGGCCCAGCTCGTGCTGGTGATGCAGGCCGGGGTGTCGCTGGCGGCCCCGTACGCGCTGCTCGCCGGACTGATCGCGCTCGTCGCGAGCAACGAGATCACCCAGCCCTTCATCGGCGAGGCGCTGCTCAGCCACTTCGTGCTGGCGTTCCTGTGCGGCGCGCTGGCCACCGCGCGCATGATCGGGCCGTGGCGGGTGATGCTGCGGCTGCTGCCCGAACGGGTGCGGGCGCTGACCGTCGGCACGGCGCTCGCCACGGCGGTGCTGCTGGTGGCCGGGCTGGCGCTGGTGCTGGTCGCCGTCGTGCTGAACTTCGGGCAGGTCAAGCAGCTGTCCGACGTGCTCGCGCCCGGGTTCGTCGGCGGGGTGCTGCTGGCCCTGGTCCAGCTCCTCTACCTGCTCAACGCCGTCATCTGGGCCTTCTCCTACATCGCCGGCCCCGGCTTCGCGATCGGCGCCGAGACGCTGGTCGCGCCGACGGGCGTGCAACTCGGCACCGTGCCGAGCCTGCCGCTGCTGGGGGCGCTGCCGGAGAGCGGGCCCGTGCCGGCGTGGATGATGGCGGTGATCGCGCTGCCGTTCGCGGCCGGGGCCGTGGCGGGCGTGATGGTGGCCAGGATCGCGCCCTCGCCGTCGTACGAGGCGGCGCCGCTGTGGGGGTTCATCAGCGGGGTGTCGACCGGGCTGGTTGCCGGGGTGCTGGCGGCGCTGTCGGGTGGGCCCATCGGCGGCGGACGGCTGGCCACGGTCGGGCCCTCGCCCTGGGAGGTGGCGCTGTCGGTCGCGATCGAGGTCGGGGTGGCGGCCGGCATCTCGGCGGGCGTGACCAACCTGCTGCTGATCAACAAACGCGCCAGGACCCCGCTCGACAAGGCGGCCGCCCCCGTACGCAAGGCCGGCGCCGCCATCGCCAAGGCGGCCAGCAAGGTCGGGCTGGCCGAGTCCGACCCGCGCCCGCTGCCCGGCCACTGGATGGACGCCACCGAGGCCGACACCCAGGAGATCCCGGTCATCAGGGACGACTGGCAGGACGAGCACGCGTCCGCCGAGGCCGAGACCCTGGCCCAGGCCCGGCCCCGCCCACCGGAGCCCGAGCCCGCCGCCCGCCCGCCCCGCAAGGACATCGTGGACGAGTCGGACGACCGGGGCGGCCACGTCATCTACGTCGATCCGTATGCCTGGGACCGCGACTAGCCGGACGATCGCCGCCCTGGCTGGGCCCGGCAGCGTCACCGATCGTGGGCGCGCGCGTGTGCTAGCGTCTGTGGCGACTTCTCACCGTAGGGTCTCCGCCCTCGCCAGCCAGCCTCCTCGTGTCCGGTGACACCGGGAAGGTGAAAGTCACACTAGATCCTGTTCAGGGGTGTGACGATGGGTGCTGCCCAGAAAGCGGATCCGGCCGTGGAGGCCGTCGATCTGACCAAGACCTATGCCGCGGGCCGACGCAAGGCGCCGCTCCCGGCGCTGCGGGGGCTGAGCTTCGCCGCGGTGAAGGGAAGCGTTTTCGGGCTGCTCGGCCCGAACGGAGCCGGCAAGTCCACCACGGTGAGGATCCTCTCGACGCTGACGGCCGCCGACTCGGGATCCGCGCGCGTGGCCGGGATCGACGTACGGACCCGGCCCGAGCAGGTGCGCCGGGCGATCGGGTTCGTGTCCCAGAAGCCCGGCACCGACCCGATGGCCACCGCGACTGAGAACCTGCTGCTGGCCGGGCGCCTGCACGGGATGTCCCGTCGGGACGCCGTGGCGCGGGCCCGCGAGCTCGTCGACCGGTTCGGCCTGGCCGATGTGGCGGACCGGCTGGTGCGGACGTACTCCGGCGGGATGGCGCGCAAGCTCGACCTCGCGCTAGGGCTGATGCACCGCCCCCAGGTGTTGTTCCTCGACGAGCCGACGACGGGGCTCGACCCGCAGGCCCGCGGTGAGCTGTGGGCCGAGATCGCGCGGATGGCCGGGGAGGAGGAGATGACGGTGCTCCTGACGACGCACTACCTGGAGGAGGCCGACCGCCTCGCCGACCGGCTCGCGATCGTCGATCACGGCACCGTGGTCGCCGCGGGCCGCCCCGACGAGCTCAAGAGCGAGCTGCGTGGCGATGCGGTGCTCGTGGAACTCGTCCAGACCGACGACAGGGCGCTCGCGGTGTTGCGGACGGTGCCGGGGCTGCGGGAGGTCGCCCTGGAGGGCCGTACCGTACGCGGCCGTACCGGTGACGGCGCCCGGGCGTTGCCGGAGGTCCTCGCCGCGCTGGAGGAGGCGGGCGTCGCGGTGAGCTCCGCGACGCTCGCCAGGCCTTCGCTCGATGACGTCTATCTCCGGCACACCGGTCACAGCCTCGGCGTCGGCCCGGCCCCGAAGCCGCTGGAGGCGATGAATCCTCTGGAGGCGACGGAGGCTTCGGAGGGGACGAAGTGACCACCGTGCGCCCGGCCGGTCCGGCCCCGCTGACCGTGATCACGCACTCCGTACTGCTGACCGGCAGGCTGCTGCGCGGCCTGCGGCGGATGCCCACGTTCCTCGTCATCGGCCTGGTCCAGCCGGTGATCTGGCTGCTGCTGTTCGGCCGGCTCTTCGGCTCGGTCGTGGACCTGCCCGGCTTCGCCCACGCGGACGGCGGCTTCCTGCGGTTCCTCACCCCGGGCGTGGTGATGATGACCGCGCTGTTCAGCAGCGCGTGGGCGGGAACGACCTACCTCCAGGACATTGACCGCGGCGTGATGGACCGGATGCTCACCTCGCCCGCCAGCCGGGCCGCGCTGGTGATCGCGACCATGGCGTACCAGGCGATCCAGACGGTCGTCCAGAGTCTGATCATCGTGGTCATCGCGCTGGCCGGCGGTGCCCGTTTCCCCGGAGGAGTGGTGGGTGTCGCGACCACTGTCCTGGCCGCGGTGCTGCTCAGCCTGATCTTCTCGGCGCTGTCCGGTGCCGTCGCCCTGATGACCCGTACGCAGGCGACGCTCGTCGCGATCTCCCAGTTCACCACGCTGCCGCTGATGTTCCTCAGCTCGGCCGTGATGGACCTGGCCCTGGCGCCTGCCTGGGTCGGCCACGTCGCCGGCTACAACCCCATGGAATGGGCCGTTACCGCGGCCCGGGAGGCGCTGCTCGCCCCCGCCGGCTGGGGCACGGTGTGGGCTCGCCTGGGGCTGCTCGCGGCGACGGTCCTGGTGATGGGCCTGGTGTCCGCGCGGGCCTTCCGTGCCTATCGGCAGGCGGTCTGACCTGGTACGTCAGGGTGTCTCCGCCGGAACCGCCCGCCGGTAGCGGTCGGCCAGGGCGCGGATCTCCGCGACGAGTTCGGGCGGCTCGGTGACCTCGAAAGGGGCGCCGAGCATGCCGAGGTAGGAGGCCAGCAGCTGTGGCGTGTCCGAGCCGACCTCGGCCACGCAGGCGTCGTCGCCCAGGGGTTCCACCCGGACGCCGGACGGCAGCCGGTCGCGTACGTGCTGGGCCGGCGCGCGGACCGTCACCCGCGCCCGGCACTGCCAGGTCGCGGTGGCCAGGCCGGTGGTGACGTGGCCTGCCAGGTCGCCGCCGGGGTCCTCGCGCGGGGTGAAGCGGGGGCCGTTCGGCGTCCGCAGCCGCATCCGGTCCACCCGGAACGTACGCCAGTCGGACCGCGCGATGTCCCATCCGACCAGGTACCAGCGGCCCCGGCTGTGCGCGAGCCGGTGCGGCTCGACCTCGCGGCGGGTGGCTGACCCGTCGTGGGCGGCGTAGTCGAACCGGAGCCGCTCGTGGTCGCGGGCGGCCGCCGCGATCGCGGTGAGCGTCTCGGCGTCCACGTGGGAGCCCGCGTGCGGCAGTGGGACGACGGAGGCGCGCAGGCCGTTGAGCCGGTGCCGAAGCCGTGACGGCAGCAACTGCTCCAGCTTGGTCAGCGCACGCAGCGCCGCCTCCTCGATTCCGGTGACCGCGCCCTGCGTGGCACCCACCCGCAGCCCGACCGCGACTGCGACCGCCTCGTCGTCGTCGAGCAGCAGGGGTGGCAGCTGCGCGCCGGGCCCGAGCCGGTATCCGCCGGTGACGCCCCTGATGCCGTGCACCGGATAGCCGAGGCCGCGCAGGCGTTCGACGTCGTTGCGCACGGTGCGCCCGGTGACGCCGAGCCGCTCGGCCAGCTCGGGCCCGCTCCAGTCGCGTGGCGTCTGCAACAGGGAGAGCAGCCGCAGCAGTCGTTGTGCTGTGTCCGACATATTTGCCAGTCTGCCTTGATACAGGAACGTATGGTTCCTGTATCGATCCTAGATTTCCGGTATGACGAACAACACGGACATCCGCCCGTTCCGCATCGACATCCCCCAGGCCGAGCTGGACGACCTGCGCGACCGCCTCACCCGCGCCCGCTGGCCCCGGCAGCTCCACGGCGCCGGCTGGGAGCGCGGCGTTCCCGTGGACCACCTCAAGGACCTGGCGGACTACTGGGCGAACGGCTTCGACTGGCGCGCGCAGGAGAAGGCGCTGAACGAATTCCCGCAGTTCATGACCACGATCGACGGCCAGGACCTGCACTTCCTGCACGTCCGCTCACCCGAGCCGGACGCGCTGCCGCTGATCCTCTCCCACGGCTGGCCGGGCTCGTTCGCGGACTTCCTGGACGTCATCGGGCCGCTGACCGACCCCCGCGCGCACGGCGGTGACCCGGCAGACGCGTTCCACGTCGTGATCCCGTCGCTGCCCGGCTTCGGCTTCTCCAACCCGGTGCGGGAGCCGGGCTGGGGCAACCTGTTCCGGGTGGCCGCCGCGTTCGCGGAGCTGATGACCCGGCTCGGGTACGAGCGGTTCGCCGCGCAGGGCGGGGACGTCGGGGGCGGCGTGACCATGCTGCTGCCCATGGTCGCCCCCGGCCGGGTGGTCGCCACCCACATCAACGGTCCTTCGCCGTACCCGTTCGGGCCGCCCATCGAGCTGGACGGCCTGTCCGGCGCGGACCGGGATCGTGCCGAGCGCTTCAACGCCTTCCGCGAGGACGGTCTCGGGTATCTGCACCTGCAGTCCACCCGCCCGCAGACGCTGGGCTACTCGCTGAACGACTCGCCGATCGGGCAGCTGGCGTGGATCGTGGAGAAGTTCAAGGAATGGACGGATCCCGCCGCCGCACTGCCGGAGGACGCGGTGGACCGTGATCGGCTGCTCACCGAGGTGAGTCTTTACTGGTTCACCGGGTCCGGGGCGTCTTCGGCCGGCGTTCTTTACGAGGGCATGCGCGCCTATCGAGAGATGGCCGCCTCCTCATCGCACAACGACGACGATCAGTCCGGCGACCAGGCCGGTGCCGAGCAGGCCGGGTGGCCGTCCGTGCCGGTGCCGCCGCAGGGGATCGCGGTGTTCGCGGCGGACATGACGATCCGCGCCCTCGCCGACCCGGCGAACACCGTCGGCCACTGGTCGGAGTTCGACCGGGGCGGCCACTTCCCGGCGCTGGAGACGCCGGACCTGCTGGTCGGCGACCTGCGCGCGTTCTTCCGCATCGCGCGCTGATCCCGGCGGCGGGCGGGCGGCAGGCGGCGCTCGACGCGGCGAACAGCCGCCGTCGGCCGGCGGCGGGACGGCAGGCGGCGCGAGGGGACGCGCCGCCTACGGCTGCATGGCGCCGAGCATCTCCAGGACGTCGGGCGGAAGCTTGCGCTGGGCCGCCTCCCTGAACTGGGCGAAGCACTCGCCCTGCGACGACACCGTGCCCGCGCCCTTCAGGCACTCCTGATAGGCGGAGTATTCGTCCATCAGGTAGAGCTGCATGCCCGTGGCCATGGCCGACAGCGCCAGCGCGATGGAGGAGACCGTGATGCCGCCCACCGCCACGCCCGTCGGCTTGCCCTCGGCCCTCAGCAGCGGCAGCGCCCGGACCCCGGCCATCAGCGCGAACAGCGCCATGACCAGACCCGCGAGCGGCAACATGAACGTCATGGCCAGCGCTGCGATGGACAACCAAATCGCTCGGCGGCCCGCTGCGTCAGCGGGCTGCTGGCCTGCCGGTGCCTTCACCGGTGTCGACACCTGACCTCCTCTGCGTCGCCGGGCGAGGAACAGATACCCTGTGACCCCCACCCTGTTTCCTCTTTGGAGTATGTGTGTCTAAGGCTGGGCGGCTCGTCGTCCTCGTCTCCGGCTCTGGAACCAACCTACAGGCCCTGCTGGACGCTTCTGCCGACCCGTCGTACGGCGCTCGCGTGATAGCGGTCGGCGCCGACAGGGAGGGCATCGAAGGACTGGCCAGAGCATCGAGGTCAGGCGTCCCGACATTCGTCGAAAAAGTGGGCGATTATGCGACGCGGGCGGATTGGGATGCCGCCATCGCGGCCAGGATCGCGGCGTACGAGCCGGACCTCGTCGTCTCGGCGGGATTCATGAAGATCCTGGGCCCGCCCACGCTCGACGCCTTCCCCGTGCTGAACACCCACCCGGCGCTGCTGCCGTCGTTCCCCGGAGCCCATGGCGTCCGCGACGCGCTCGCCCACGGGGTCAAGGTGACCGGATGCACGGTGATGCTGGCCGACGCGGGCGTCGACACGGGGCCGATCGTGGCGCAGGAGGCGGTGTCCGTGCTCCCCGACGACGATGAGAAGGTCCTGCACGAGCGCATCAAGACGGTCGAGCGCCGGCTGCTCGTCGAGATCGTCGGCCGGATGGCTCGCGAGGGCTGGACGGTCAGCGGACGTAGCGTCCGAATCGGCAACCACACAGGAGGGGAATCCACGTGACTCGCATCGCCATCCGGCGCGCGTTGATCGCTGTTTACGACAAGTCCGGGCTTGAGGAGCTGGCCAGAGCCCTCGACGGCGCCGGGGTGGAGATCGTCTCGACCGGCGGCACGGCCGCCGCCATCTCCTCCTACGGGATCCCGGTGACGAAGGTGGAGCAGCTCACCGGCTTCCCCGAGTGCCTGGACGGGCGGGTCAAGACGCTGCACCCGCGCGTGCACGCCGGGCTGCTGGCCGACGTCACCAAGCCGCACCACGTGGCCCAGCTGGAGGAGCTGGAGATCGACCCGTTCCAGCTGGTCGTGGTCAACCTCTACCCCTTCCAGGAGACCGTCGCCTCGGGCGCCTCCGCCGAGGAGTGCGTCGAGCAGATCGACATCGGCGGCCCTGCCATGATCAGGGGCGCGGCGAAGAACCACAGCACCTGCGCGGTCGTGGTCGACCCCGCCTTCTACGGTGACGTGCTCGACGCGCTGGGCGAGGGCGGTTTCACGCTGACCGAGCGCAGGCGGCTGGCGGGCATCGCGTACGCGCACACCGCCTCCTACGACGTGGCCGTGGCGAACTGGTTCGCGGGGACGTACGCGAGCGAGGACGAGTTCCCCGCCTTCGCCGGGTCGGCGTACCAGCGCAAGGCCACCCTCCGCTACGGCGAGAACCCGCACCAGCGCGCGGCCCTCTACACCGGCGGCACGGCGGGCGAGGGCGGGCTGGCGGGCGCCGAGCAGTTGCACGGCAAGGAGATGTCCTACAACAACTACCTCGACGCCGACGCCGCCTGGCGCGCGGCGTGGGACTTCGCCGAGCCGTGCGTGGCCATCATCAAGCACCAGAACCCGTGCGGCATCGCCATCGGCGCCGACGTGGCCGAGGCGCACCGCAAGGCGCACGCGTGCGACCCGGTGTCGGCGTACGGCGGCGTGATCGCGGTCAACGGGGCGGTCACGGAGGAGCTGGCCAGGCAGATCTTCGACGTGTTCACCGAGGTTGTGGTGGCTCCGGCGTACGACGCGCAGGCCCTTGAGGTGCTGCGCGGCAAGAAGAGCCTGCGCCTGCTGTTGTGCCCTGAGGGGCCTTCCGAGCCGACCGAGTTCCGCAAGATCAGCGGCGGCCTGCTCGTGCAGACGGTCGACCGGGTCGACGCGCCCGGCGACGTGGCCGCCCAGTGGGAGCTCAAGGCGGGCTCACCCGCCACGCCCGAGCTGCTGGCGGACCTGGAGTTCGCCTGGCGGGCCAGCCGCTCGGTGAAGTCCAACGCCATCCTGCTGGCCGGCGGCGGGGCGACCGTCGGGGTGGGCATGGGCCAGGTCAACCGGGTCGACTCGTGCCGCCTGGCGGTCACCAGGGCGGGGGAGCGGGCTTCTGGGTCGGTGGCGGCTTCCGACGCGTTCTTCCCCTTCCCTGACGGGCTGGAGGTGCTGACGGAGGCCGGCGTACGCGCGATCGTGGAGCCTGGTGGCTCGATCCGGGACGAACAGGTCATCGAGGCGGCCCAGAAGGCCGGCATCACCCTCTACTTCACCGGAACCCGTCACTTCTTCCACTGATCACGTGCGACCGGCGCCGATCGTTCCTGGAGAGGGCTGATCGTCACCGTAAAGTGCTGATCATTGCAATAAGGGCGACATGTGCGATCATGTCGCCCTTATCCCATTTTGCCGCGAGCACTCATCGCATCCGGTTACTCTGAACCTCTCCCCGTTGCCGTCACTCGGAGTACCCCTATGGCGCTCGACGCGATCCTGCAGGCATTCGTCACCCTGAACGGCCTGTCCACCAGCCCCTTCGTGCTCGTGGCACTCGCCTTCGTCGGTGCTTACCTCGGCAGCCGCGCCGTGGAGCTCATTCCTTACACCCGCCGCATCATCGAGCGCCGCGAGGCCCAGGCCGCCGCCGCCGAACGCGACGCCTGACCTTTTCCGCGTCCAGCGCACGCCCAGGTCCCGGCGCACGCTGAGCAGGTCCCGGCCCCATGCCCGGGTTTCCGGCGGGCGCCCGCAGGTCAGGTCGGTTCCTGCGGGCGGGTTGCCGTGATGGGTGCCGCGTCTCGTGGGCCGGATGAACGCGGTCAGCTCGTGGGTGGTGGGTGCCAGGCCAGGTGGGCCGCGCCGGCCAGGCTGGCGCGTACGCCCAAAGTGCTCTGCCTGACCTGGACCGCCTTCACGAAGGGCAGGCCGGCGACGTCGTCGAGAGCCTGCTCCAGCGGTTCGAAGAGCACCTTGCCCGCGGCCGAGACGCCGCCGCCGATGACCACCGCGTTGATCTCGACGGCGGCCGCGGTGGAGGCGATCATGCCGGCCAGGGCCCGGGCGCCGCGTTCGAAGGCGGCCACCGCGATGGGGTCGCCCTCGGCGGCGTCCTGCGCGAGCGCCCGCGCGTCCGCCTTCGCGGGGGTGCCGTGGGGAGCCTGGGCGGTGGTGCCGGAGCCGGCGCCAGTGACACCCGGGTCGGAGCCGCTGGGACTGGAAGCGGTGCCGGTGGTGCCGGGGCCGGTACGGGTGGTGCCGGTGGTGGTGCCGGTGGTGCCGGTGGCGGTGCCGGCGATGTTGGAGGCGGTGCCGGGGGTCCAGCCGTTCTCCAGGGCCCAGCGGGTCATGTTGGGGCCGCTGGAGTAGCGCTCGACGCAGCCACGTCCGCCGCATTCGCAGCGCTCGCCGTACGGGTCGATGCTCATGTGGCCGACATGTCCGGCGTTTCCGGTGGGGCCCAGCAGCGGGATGCCGTCGATCACCAGGCCGCCGCCGATGCCGGTCGACACGACGACGCCGAGCAGCGAGGCGCAGTCGCGGCCGGCGCCCAGCCAGTGCTCCCCGAGGGCGAAGCACTGCGCGTCGCCCGCCAGCACGGTGGGCAGGCCGGTCAGCTCGCGTACTTCCCGGCGCAGCGGGAATTCGCGCCAGCTCGGCATGTTGACCGGGCTGACGGTGCCGGCGGCGAGGTCGACCGGGCCCGCGCAGCCGATGCCGGCGGCCAGAGGCGGGGGACCGTCGTCCATCACCTCCTTGACGAGGGCGGCCAGAGCGGACATCACGTCGGAACGCGGCGTCGGCCGGGTGTCGGAACGCAGGATGGAGCCCGCCTCGTCCACCAGTGCGGCGGCGAGCTTGGTCCCTCCGATGTCGATGGCGAGTACGCAGGTCATCGGTTTCCGCGGTGGTCGTCGGGCCGGCGGGACTCGCCGGGGTGCTCCAGGCCGGGCACGGGTCTCGCTTTCCCGGCGCACGGATCATCCAGCCGGTGAGCCGGAATCACGCATCGTGTGGCGCGCGGGAGGTCCATCTGATCCGGGCCTTGCGGGAGGTCGGGCCGTCGCGTGGTTCGCGGGAAGGCCGTCCGTCGTGTGGCGCGCGGGCCGGACGTCCGTCGCGCTCTCGGCCGGAGACGGTGGGCGGGGCCGCTCGGTTCGCGGGGGTGGGCGATGGGCTCCGTGTCGAGGTGTGGGATGGCGCTCTCCCGGGTCGTGAGGGTGGGGGCAGGTGGTTGCTGGGGCATGCGTAACTTTAGGCCCTTCCAAGATCAATGACAACGATGTCAACATGAGGCTGTGGATAACTCGGGGTGGACTGCCTGGCCTCTGTGGATAACTGGGCGATGGTGGGTGTTGTGCGGCTTCCGCACGCGGCAGAGCCCCGCCGGTGCGGAGGAGCGGGAGCGGCATGGAAGGATTGCGACATGAGCGCAGTGAAACTCGATGGCAAGGCCACCGCCGCCAAGATCAAGGAAGACCTCAAGAGGCGGGTCGCCGCGCTCAAGGAACGCGGCATCACCCCGGGCCTGGGCACCGTGCTCGTGGGCGACGACCCCGGCAGCCAGATCTACGTGGCCGGCAAGCACCGTGACTGCGCCGAGGTGGGCATCGCCTCCCTTCGCGTCGACCTGCCCGCCACCGCCGCCCAGGCCGACGTCGAGGCGGCCATCGACGAGCTCAACGCCTCGCCCGCGTGCACCGGCTACATCGTGCAGCTGCCGCTGCCCAAGCACCTCGACACGATGGCCCTGCTTGAGCGCATCGACCCGGCGAAGGACGCCGACGGCCTGCACCCGGTCAACCTGGGCCGGCTCGTCCACATGGTCGACGCCCCGCTGCCCTGCACCCCGCACGGCATCGTGCTGCTCCTCCAGGAATACGGCGTGCCCATCAAGGGCGCGGAGGTGGTCGTGGTGGGCCGGGGCATCACCGTGGGGCGCTCGCTGGGGCTGCTGCTGACCCGCCGCAGCGAAAACGCCACCGTGACCCTCTGCCACACCGGCACCCAAGACCTGGCCGCTCACGTGCGCCGCGCCGACATCGTGGTCGCGGCGGCCGGCGTGCCCGAGCTCATCAAGCGCGACATGATCAAGCCGGGGGCGGCGGTGCTCGACGTCGGGGTCTCCCGCGTGGACGGCAAGATCGCCGGTGACGTGGCGCTCGACGTCGAGGAGGTGGCCGGCCACCTCACGCCCAACCCGGGCGGCGTCGGGCCGATGACCCGCGCCCTGCTCCTGTCCAACGTGGTCGAGGCCGCAGAAAACCGCCTCTGACACCACATTCTCGAACGCCGCCCCGGGGCTTCCCGCTGCCGGTCCGCAATCCCCTGTGCGACGGGGATGCCCGTGGCATCCCTCGGACGCGCCGGGCCCGGTGCCGGTGAGTTGGTCATGGGCGGGTGGCGGGGGACAGGGAGGACAGGTCAGTCTCGATCTTGGTGGCTGTGGCCAGCAGGGGCGGCAACAGGTCGCGCCGGGCCGCCTGCAAGCTCGTCCGCGTGGCATGCGTCGAGACGTTCACCGCGGCCACCGTCCGCCCCGCACGATCGCGAATGGGCGCCGCGATCGAGCGCAGCCCCTCCTCCAGCTCCTGGTCCACCATCGCCCACCCGCGCCCCCGCACCTCGTCCAGCTCGGCCCGCAGCGCCGCGGGCAGGACGATGGTGTGGGAGGTGAGGCGCCGCAGCTCGGCCCGCCCGAGGTAGGTCTCCAGCGCCTCCGGCGGCAGCGCGGCCAGGAGCACCCGGCCCATCGAGGTGCAGTACGCGGGGAACCGGGTGCCGATGCTGATCGTGACCCGCATGATCCGGGCCGTGGCCACCCGCGCCACGTACACCACGTCCTGCCCGTCCAGCACCGCCACCGAGGCGGATTCGCCCACCTCGGCGGCCAGCCGTTCGAGGTGCGGGTCGGCCACCTCGGGCAGCGACAGGCTGGACAGGTAGGCATAGCCCAGCTCCAGCACCCTCGGCGTGAGCGCGAACAGCCGCCCGTCGCTGCGCACGTATCCGAGATCGGTGAGCGTGAGCAGGAACCTTCTGGCCGCGGCCCTGCTGAGCCCGGTCGCGCGGGCGACCTGGCTGAGCGTCAGCTCAGGCTCGGCGGCGCTGAACGCCCGGATCACCGCGAGGCCGCGCGCCAGCGACTGCACGTGATCGACCATGCTGATCCCCCTTGACAGGAGCCGGCAGGAGCGTAGGTTCCGCGATACGGGGCTGTTCGGTCAGAGAATACATGTGCGCATCGCGAACAAGTAGGAGCTCATCATGACGTTCCTGGACCCCAAGGTCTGGACGGGCTCGATCTTCGACGGAAGCTGGACGGTCTCGCGCGCCGGTGACGCGCCCGTGGTCGAGCCCGCTACGGGCGAGGAACTCGGCCGCGCGGGAACGGCGGGCGCCGAGGACGTGGCCGCCGCCGCCCTGCGCGCCCGGCAGGAGCAGCGGGCGTGGGCCGCGACGCCGTACGAGGAGCGGGCCGCGCTGCTGCGGCGCGCCGGGCGGCTGTTCGAGGAGCACGCGCAGGAGATCCAGGACTGGATCGTGCGCGAGTCCGGCGGCGTGCCGGGCAAGGCGGGCTTCGAGACGCACGTGGCCGCGCAGGAGTGCTACGAGGCGGCGGCGCTGGCCTCGCAGCCGCTCGGCGAGGTGCTGCCCACGGCACGCAAGCGGCTCAGCTTCGCCCGCCGGGTGCCGGTCGGCGTCGTGGGGGTGATCGCCCCGTTCAACTTCCCGCTGATCCTCGGCATCAGGTCGGTCGCCCCGGCCCTGGCGCTCGGGAACGCGGTCGTCTTCAAGCCGGACCAGCGCACCGCCGTCTGCGGCGGGTACGCCATCGCCCGCGTCTTCGAGGAGGCCGGGCTGCCCCCTGGCCTGCTGCACGTGCTGCCCGGCGGCGCCGAGGCCGGGCAGGCCGTGGTGACCGACCCGAACATCCCGGTGATCTCGTTCACCGGCTCCACGGCGGCGGGCCGCAAGGTCGGCGAGGCGGGAGCGCGCCTGCTCAAGCGGGTGCACCTGGAGCTGGGCGGCAACTCCGCACTGGTGATCTTCGACGACGCCGACCTCGGCCTGGCGGCCTCGGCGGGCGCGTGGGCGACGTTCTTCCACCAGGGCCAGATCTGCATGACCTCGGGACGGCACCTCGTGCACGAGGCCGTGGCGGAGGAGTACGTGGAACGCCTGGCCGCCAAGGCCGACGGCCTGCCCGTCGGCGACCCGGCCACGGGACAGGTCGCGCTCGGCCCGCTCATCGACGCCCACCAGCGCGACCGGGTGCACCGGCTGGTCACCGAGAGCGTGGCGGCCGGGGCCCGGCTGGCCACGGGAGGGACGTTCGAAGGGCTGTTCTACCGGCCCACGGTGCTGGCCGAGGTGCCGGTCGCGGCGCCCGCGTACGCGGAGGAGGTGTTCGGGCCGGTGGCGCCGGTGACCACGTTCTCCACCCTGGAGGAGGCGGCGGCCCTGGCGGCCGACTCGGAGTACGGCCTGTCGCTCGGCATCCTGACCAGGGACGTGATGAAGGGCATGGCCCTGGCCGACCTGGTGCCGACGGGCATCGTGCACATCAACGACCAGACGGTGGACGACGAGGCGGTGGCTCCCTTCGGCGGGGTGGGGGCTTCGGGGACGGGGAGCAGGTTCGGCGGGACGGGGGCCAACGTGGACGCCTTCACCGAGACGCAGTGGGTCACGATGCAGGGCGACATCGCGGCCTACCCGTTCTGATCAGCACGATCCGCCAGGGGGTCACCGGTTGCGGTAGCGGTCGGTGGCCTCCCTGGTCGCGCGGATGGCGGCGTCGGCCGTCTCGTAGCGCCGCTGCGCCAGCCCCACGAAGATGCAGTCCACGATCAATAGCTGGCTGATCCGGCTGGCCAGCGCCCCGGGCCTGAAGGCGGTCTCCCGCCCGGCGGACACCAGCGTGTGATCGGCCAGCTCGGCCAGCGTGGAGCGCGGGTTGTTGGTGATCCCCACGATCAGCGCGCCCGCCTCGGCCGCGGTCCTGGCCGGCACCAGCACGTCGGGCGTCTCACCGCTGCAGCTGATCGCCACCGCCACGTCGCCGTCGTGCAGCAGCGCCGCGCTGGTCAGCGCCAGGTGGGCGTCGCTGAACGGATGGCTGGACAGGCCGATGCGCAGCAGCTTCTGCGACATGTCGGTGGCCACCAGCCCCGAGGCCGCCACGCCGTACACGTCCACCCGCCGCGCCTCGGAGATCGCCTTCACCACCTCCCCGAGCCGGTCGGGGTCGAGCTGGGCGGCCGTGTCGGCCAGCGCCTCCGACTCCGCCCGCGCGACCTTGGCGATCACGTCCGTGAGCGGGTCGTCGGGTGCGAGGTCGCCGGGCACCAGCCGTTCCGGCTCCTTGGCCACGGCGGCGGCCAGCGCGAAGCGCATCTGCGAGTACCCGGCGAAGCCGAGCGCCCGCGCCGTGCGCACGATGGTCGCCTCGCTCGTTCCCGACACCGCGCTGAACTCGGTGATCGTGCTGCGCACGACCAGCCCGGGATCGTCGAGGATGATGCGGGCGATGGACTGCGCGGCCGGGGTCAGCGAGGGCAGCACGGCGCGTACGGCCGCGACGGGGTTCGCGGGCTCGGTGCTCACCGCAGCAGCCATTCCGCCGCGGCCTGCGCCGAGACGCGGGAGATGCCGTGCGTGGCGACGTGGGTCGCGCCCTCGGGGGCGGCGGCGATGCCGGTGTCCACCACGATCGCGCCGGGCCGCAGCGCGAGGGCCTTGGCCACGGTGTCGCGCACCCAGGCGTGCCTGGCCGCGTCGTGCGCCACCAGCACCACCGGCCGCTCGTCGAACGCGGGCAGCTCGCCCTCCTGCTCCATCTGCACCCGTTCGGTGCCGGGCAGCAGGGACGTCAGCGCGGCGGTGATGCCGGTCGGCGTGGCGGGGTCCACGGCCTTGCTGAAGCGGGTGTTGATCTCGACGACCAGGGGGCCGCGGTCGAGCGTGGCACTGCCCTGGGTGGTCAGCGCCGCGCGGGCGGCACGCAGGCCCACGCCCTCGTCGACGTCGTCGTGGACCTCCTGGCGCAGCGCGGCCTGGGCGGCGTACCAGTCGGCCAGGGCGCGGACCCGCTCGGCCGCCCGGGCCAGCCGCTCCTCGGGGAGCGTGCCGTTCCTGACCGCCGCGACGATCGCGTCGCGGATCTCGTGCAGGCTCTCCTCGGTCGACAGTCCCACGCAGATGGCGTCCACGCCCGCGCCGAGCGCCCGCACCGCGATCTCGCCGGGGCCGAACATGGCGGCCACCGCCCGCATCTCGATCGCGTCGGTGACGAGCATCCCGTCGAAGCCGAGCTCGCCCCTCAGGAGCTCGGTCATGGCGGTACGGCTCAGCGTCGCAGGCAGGGACGGATCGAGCGCGGGGATGAGCAGGTGGCCGGACATGATCGAACGCACCCCGGCCTCGATCGCGGCCCGGAACGGCGGCAGGTCGCGCTCGGCGAGCACCTCGCGCGAGGCGTGCACGGTCGGCAGAGCCAGGTGGGAGTCGGTGATCGTGTCGCCGTGGCCGGGGAAGTGCTTGGCGCACGCGGCCACGCCCGCGCCCTGGACGCCGTCGATGTAGGCGACCGTGTGGCGGGCGACCAGCTCCGGCGTCGGCCCGAACGAGCGCACGCCGATCACGGGGTTGGCCGGGTTGGCGTTCACGTCGGCGGAGGGCGCGTAGTTGAGGGTGATGTCGAGATCTGCGAGCATCCTGCCGATCTGGCGGCCCACCCGCTCGGTCAGCTTCACGTCGTCCACCACGCCGAGGGCCCGGTTTCCTGGGAAGGAGCTGCCGGCCATGACCTCAAGCCGGGTGACCGCGCCGCCCTCCTCGTCTATGGAGACGACGGTGTCGGGGTTCTCGGCGCGCAAATCCCTGATCAGCCGGTCGTCGATGGCGTTGCGGGCGAACAGCACCACGCCGCCCAGACCCTCGCCCAGCGCCCGGCGGAGCCAGTCGGGGGCGGAGGTGCCTTCGTACCCCGGATGCAGCACCGTCATCGCCAGTCTGTACAGGTCACCGCTCATCGGCATTTTCCTTCACAGTTGTTGATCTGAAGGTAATTTTCTGTCATCGTCGCCTTCGATACAACCACTTCCGAGAGGCCACCCCCCATGCCCAGCAGAAGAACTCTCCTGAAGGGTCTCGCCCTCGCCGCCGCCGCCTCGGCCGTTCCGCTGCCCGCCTTCGCGGAAGCGGGCTACGTTCCGCCGTTACGGCAGATGCGCGGCATGTGGATCGCGTCCGTGGTCAACATCAACTGGCCGTCGAAGCCCGGCCTCAGCGCCGACGAGCAGAAGGCCGAATATCTCGCCTGGCTGGACGTGGCCGTACAGCGCAAGCTCAACTCGGTGTTCGTGCAGATCAGGCCGACCGCCGACGCGTTCTGGCCGTCACCGTACGAGCCGTGGTCGCAGTATCTGACCGGCACCCAGGGGCAGGACCCCGGCTACGACCCGCTCGCCTTCGCCGTGGAAGAGACGCACAAGCGCGGCCTGGCCTTCCACGCCTGGTTCAACCCGTACCGCGTGTCGATGCAGGCCGACCCGGCCAAGCTGCACCCCGACCACCCCGGCCGCAAGAATCCCGACTGGATCCTGCCGTTCGGCGGCAAGCTCTACTACAACCCGGGCATGCCCGAGGTGCGCAAGTTCTGCCAGGACGCGATGCTGGACGCGGTCACCCGCTACGACATCGACGGCCTGCACTTCGACGACTATTTCTACCCGACCAACACCAGCGCGTTCGACGACGCCGAGGAGTTCGCCAAGTACGGCGCCGGCTTCCCCGACCTGGCCGCCTGGCGGCGCAACAACGTCGACCTCATGGTCCAGGAGATGCAGCAGCGCGTGCGCGCGGCCAAGCCCGAGATCGCCTGGGGCATCAGCCCGTCGGGCATCTGGCGGAACAAGGCCACCGACCCGCTCGGCTCCGAGACCAACGGCGGGCAGTCCTACGACAACCTGCACGCCGACACCCGCGGCTGGGTCAAGAAGGGCTGGCTGGACTACATCGCGCCGCAGCTCTACTGGTACATCGGGCAGCCGCCGGCCGACTACTCCAAGCTGGTGCCGTGGTGGTCGGACGTGGCGAGCGGCACGAAGACGCTGCTGTGGATCGGGCAGGCGGCGTACAAGGCGGGCGATCCCGCCCAGGCGGCCGAGTGGCAGGCCCCGGACGAGCTGTCCAGGCACCTGACGCTCAACCGCGCGCACCCCGAGATCGGCGGCGACATCTGGTACAACGCCAACGACGTCAAGGTCGACCGGCTCGCCTCCATCTCCACCGCGGTCGGCGACCACTACCAGCGGCCCGCGCTCGCGCCCGTGCTGCCCAGGCTGGCCAGGGGAGAGGCGCCCAGGCGGCCGGTGCTGGCCTACGCGTTGCGCCGCCACGGCGGCGGGGTCGAGGTGCGGGCGGTGGCGACGGGCAGGGACGAGCCGTTCCTGTACGCCGTCTTCCGCTTCGACCGGCCCGCGGGCAGCAGGGCGTTCGACGACGCCCGTGACCTGGTCGCCGTCGTGCCCGGTGACCGGCAGCTGCGCTGGACCGACCCCGAGGGCAGGCGCGGCCACCACTACTACGTGGTCGCGGTGGACCGGGCCAACAGGACCAGCAAGCCGAGCAACGGCTTCAGGGTGCTCTGAGGGAACGCTACGCCCGCTCGCGTCGCCGGTCAGGTGCCGACCGGCGACGAGCCCGGCGGGCGTCCTCCAGGGACGCTCGCCGGCGCTCGTGAACGTGCCCGCGGGCACGGTGGACGCTCAGGTTCCGATGCTGCCGGAACCCCTCGCCGAAGCCCCGGTCGCGATCCGGTCCCTAAGAAGCCCTGCGCCCGGCGGCCGACGGCTGCTCGGTCGAAGCTCCCGACGACCTCTGCGGCGGAACCACGGGGGTCGGACGCACCAGACCGAGCGCGACGACCTCGTTGGCCAGTCGGGTGCGCCGGTTGGTGCCTTCGGGAATCCTGAACTTCTGGTAGAGCCGCAGCAGATGCTGTTTCACCGCGGCTTCGGTCACGACCAGGTCGTCGGCGATCTCACGTGCCGTCGCCGGAGCGACGAACGCCTCGTCGGACAGCGCCGGCCGGCAGAGCGAGGTCAGCACGTCGACCTCACGCCTGGTCAGCTCGGGCGCGGCCGCTCTGCGCAGCTCGACCTCAGGGGTGAAGTCCTCTCGGGGGACTCCACCGATGCGACCCCGGGCCGCGCCGAAGGAGACGACGTCGCCGTCGTCAAGGACCCTCCGGGCGATCGGCCTGCCATTCACCCGCGTGCCGTTCCTGGACAGCCCCAGGTCCACGACGTACAGGTAGGGTCCTCGTCTGACGAACTCGGCATGGAGTCGAGACACGCTGGGATCGGTGAGCCGGATGTCGACACCGCGGCCCCTCCCCACAGTCGTGATCTCGGGGCGCAACGGGACCACCTCGCCAGTGTCCTCGATGCGTATGAACGGCCCCTCCACGGCAGTTCCTCCCCAGGTAGCCCGCCGTAACTATTACTACAGCTCCGGCTTACCCAAACGAGGGGATGCGGAATCTCCTTTGCCGAAAGGAGAATCCCACGTGAAATTGGTCTGGACCTCTGCAGTCGGTTTTGCCTGCTCACGGGTAGACTTCGGGCGGAGATAAGCGGAGGAAACACTCATGGCGGACAAGCCCACGAAAGGTCTGGCCGATGTCGTAGCGGCGTCCACCGCGCTGAGCGACATCGACGGAAAGGCCGGCCGGCTCTTCTACCGTGGATACGACATCCACGACCTGGCCGGCCGCGCGACGTTCGAGGAGACCGCACACCTGCTCCAGCGTGGCAAGCTGCCCACCCGAGCCGAGCTCGACGCGTACGGCGCGGAGCTGGCGAGGGGCCGGGAGCTGGGCGCCCTGGTGTCCGCGAACATCGCCGAAATCGCCGAGAAACAGAAACCCATGGAGGCGTTGCGCTCGCTGGTCTCCCTGTCGGCCGCCGACGATCCCGACAAGGACGACATCTCCCCTGAGGCCAACCTGCGCAAGGCCGCACGCCTGGTGGCCCAGCAGCCCCTGCTCGTCGCCCGCTACCACGCCGCCCGCACGGGGACGGAGGTCCCCGAGGCCGACCCGTCGCTGAGCATCGCCGCGAACTTCCTGCTCCAGGTCACCGGCCGCACCCCGGGCCCGCGCGAGGTCGAGATCTTCGACGAGTGCCTGGTCCTGCACGCCGACCACACGATGAACGCCTCCACGTTCGCCGCCCGCGTCTGCGCCGCGACCCTGTCGGACATGCACTCCGCCATCGTCGCCGCCATCGGCACCCTCAAGGGCCCGCTGCACGGCGGGGCGAACGAGCAGGTCATGAAGACGCTGGAGTCGCTGTCGCCCGGCGGCGTGGCACAGGCCGTACGCGACAAGCTCGCCGCCGGCGAGAAGATCATGGGCTTCGGGCACCGCGTCTACAAGACCGAGGACCCCCGCGCCACGCACCTGCGCCGGATGTCGGCCGAGCTGGCCGAGTCGGCCGGGGACGACACCTACTACCGGATGTCGAAGGAGATGGAGGAGGTCGTCCTGGAGACGAAGGGCCTCTATCCGAACGTCGACTTCTTCGCCGCCTCGGTCTATCACTACCTCGGCATACCGACCGACCTGTTCACTCCGGTATTCTCCATCAGCCGCATGTCGGGGTGGACGGCTCATGTCATCGAGCAGCACGCCGACAATCGGTTGATCCGCCCTGACAGCGAGTACATCGGTGAGACGGACCAGAAGTGGAAGCCGATAGAAGAGCGATGAGCAGCGGGCAGGACAGCGCGCGAACGCCGCCGCCCCGCCGCGAGCATGACCCTGAGCAGGTGTGTTGAGCCAGAACGGGACCGAACGCGAAAGCTGGGGGCCGTACCCGCTGATCCTGGCGGGTGCGGCTGCCGGCGTGCTGGTGATCTTCGTCGCGAATCCGCGCTGGGGCGGGTTCGCGCTGGGCGCCGTCATCATGGTCGCCGCCGCGCTGCGCTTCGCCGGCTACGGCGGGCAGCTCGCGCTGCGGAGCAGGAAGGTCGACGTCATCACGCTGTCCGTCTTCGGATTCGTGCTGGTGCTGACCTCACTCCTGCTTTACAACAACGAGCTCAAGGCGCTCATCCAGTCCCTTTTCGCCCCGTGACCGGACGGTCCGATAGCCTCAACGCATCAATTCATTGAAGGGGAACCATTCGCATGCCCAAGATCAAGGTGGAGAATCCCGTCGTCGAGCTTGACGGCGACGAGATGACCCGGATCATCTGGCAGTTCATCAAGGACCAGCTGATCCTTCCCTATCTCGACGTCGACCTGAAGTACTACGACCTCGGTATCGAACACCGGGACGCGACGGACGACCAGGTCACCATCGACGCCGCGAACGCCATCAAGAAGTACGGCGTCGGTGTGAAGTGCGCCACCATCACCCCGGACGAGGCGCGCGTCGAGGAGTTCGGCCTCAAGAAGATGTGGCGATCCCCCAACGGGACCATCCGCAACATCCTCGGCGGCGTCATCTTCCGCGAGCCGATCATCATGTCGAACGTGCCGCGGCTCGTCCCCGGCTGGACCAAGCCGATCGTCGTCGGCCGTCACGCCTTCGGCGACCAGTACCGCGCCACCGACCTGAGGATCCCCGGTGAGGGCACGCTGACCCTGACGTACACGCCGAAGGACGGCTCCGAGCCGATCGAGCTCGACGTGTACGACTTCCCCGGCTCCGGCGTCGCGATGGCGATGTACAACCTGGACGAGTCGATCCGCGACTTCGCCCGCGCTTCCATGCGCTACGGCCTCAACCGCGGCTACCCGGTCTACCTCTCCACGAAGAACACGATCCTGAAGGCGTACGACGGCCGCTTCAAGGACATCTTCGCCGAGGTCTTCGAGTCCGAGTTCAAGGACGAGTTCGACAAGGCCGGCCTCACCTACGAGCACCGCCTCATCGACGACATGGTCGCCGCGGCGCTGAAGTGGGAGGGCGGTTACGTCTGGGCCGCCAAGAACTACGACGGCGACGTGCAGTCCGACACGGTCGCTCAGGGCTTCGGCTCGCTCGGCCTGATGACCTCGGTCCTGATGACCCCCGACGGCCAGACCGTCGAGGCCGAGGCCGCCCACGGCACGGTGACCCGCCACTACCGCCAGCACCAGCAGGGCAAGCCCACCTCCACCAACCCGATCGCCTCGATCTTCGCGTGGACGCGTGGCCTGGCCCACCGCGGCAAGCTCGACAACACCCCCGCGGTGACCGAGTTCGCCGACAAGCTGGAGCAGGTCTGCGTCGAGACCGTCGAGAGCGGCCAGATGACCAAGGACCTGGCGCTCCTGGTCGGCGGCGACGCCAAGTGGCTCACCACCCAGGACTTCCTGGCGGCCCTGGACGAGAACCTCAAGAAGAAGATGTCCGCCTGAATGCCGAAAACGGCCTCCACCTGCGGCGAACGCCGCACGGTCGGGGCCGTTTCGCATGCGCGGGCCCGCTCGCCGCTCGTGACCTATATGCTCCTGCGCCATGTCAACATCGTCTTCGTCGCTCGACATTGCCTTCGCCCTGGTGCGGGAGGGCCGGCTGGTCGACGCTGAGCAGGTCATGGCGCGCGAACTCCAGGAGGTCACGCGCACGTACGGCGCCGGCAGCCCCGAGTGGGCGTCGGTGCAGTGTGATCTCGGTAACGTCCTGCTCAACTCGGACCAGCCGGCCAGAGCGGTCGATTGTTACCGGGCCGCCTGCTCCGGTCCGATGCCCGGTGATCCCGAGGCGCACAAGGACCGCCTGACGTACCGGATGAACCTCGGCATGGTGCTCGGCAGGCTGGGGCGCCTCGACGAGGCGGAGACGGAGCTGCGCGCCAACGCGCAGGAGCGGCTCGCCTTCTACGGCCGCGAGCACCCGGGTTACGCGTTCGGTCTTGAGCCGCTGGCGGACGTGCAGCTCAGGCGCGGCGACCTGCGCGCGGCCCGCGAGAGCGTGGAGGAGGCGATCCAGAACTTCTGGCGCAGCGGTCACGAGCGGCTCGCCACCGCGCTGGCGCTGCGGGCCACGATCGTGACGGCCGCCGGCGGCGACGAGCCGGCCTTCGTCACGCTGGAGCAGTTGCCGGACGAGGTCGTCGAGAACGTGGCGCTGGCCGTGCTCAACCGGACCGGCGAGCATCCGGAGACCGACGGCGCCGTGCTGTCCCTGCTGGCCGAGGCCATGGAAGCCCGCCTGGGCCCGGACCACCAGGCGACGCTCAACGCGCTCTCCCAGCTGGCCAACCACGGCCGGGACGGCCACGGCGTGGACCGCGTCGCGGCGATCAGGAAGGTGCTCGCCTCCTACCACCGGCAGGGCATGCGTGAGGAGGCGCTCATGGCCGAGCTCGGCCTGGCGATGGCGCAGAGCGACGCCGGTGACCTCGACGGCGCGCTCCGCACGTATGCCGAGGCTCTGGTCCGGGCGCAGAGCCTCGGCCGGGCCGATCTGGTCTCCCAGGTGTTACGGAACTGGGGGCTGGCGCTGTCGGAGGCGGAACTGCCGGACGAGGCGGAGCGGTGCCTGCGCGAGGCGCTGTCCGCCGCGGAGGACAGCGGCGACCCGGAGACGCTGGGGCGCGTACGCATCGCGCTCGGCCTGTTCCTCCAGCACCAGGAGCGGCTGGAGGAGGCCCGTCAGATCGTGGAGGCCGGGCTGAGCACGCTCGACGTGGCGCATCCCGACGCGCTCGTGGGGCGCGGCCACCTGGGCGCCATCATGGAGGGCCGCTCATGCGGCTGCGGCGACATGCCCGAGGTGATCGCCGCGGCGTTCAGGGAGTTCGTCCTCGGCAGGCTGCCGCGGGATCTGCTCGACGACCTCGAGGTGGACCTCAAGGACGGCGACTTCGCGGTCAACGTGCGACTGCGCAGGGAGCCGGCCGAGGACGAGCTGGAGGAGCTCGACCGGGTGATGCGGGCCGCCACCGCCGAGTTCCGCCGGCGCGTCGCCGAGAGGTGACATGACGCCCAGGAAGGGCGCCCCCGGGCGTTTTCCCATGTCTTGACGCTACGGCAGGCGTGCCGTAGTTGATCAGCTGGGTATGAGGCACCTCACAACAGTCGTGCGCGTCTCGGGGGGTTCGGATGCGACTGCGTATTTTGAGTGGGCTAGGGGTGCTCGCGGCCGCCGCAATCCTGACGGGGTGCGACTCGGAGCCGGAGACCGCCAAGCTGCCCGACACCAAGGCACAGGCCGCGGCCAAGCTCAAGGCCGGCAAGGCCGCCAAGGTGAAGGCCGCCGCGGCGGTCAGGGCGAACGAGCTGGGGCAGATCCCGGTGCTGATGTGGCACCGCATCGTGCCGAAGCCGCAGACCACGGACGACCGGTCGCCGGCGCAGTTCAGGGCGGATCTGGAGCGGCTGGTCAGAGATGGCTACGTGCCGATCACCGCCGCCGAGCTGGCGGCCGGGAAGATCGACATCCCGGCGGGCAAGCACCCCGTGGTGCTGACGTTCGACGACTCCTCGCCCTCCCAGCTCACCCTGAACGAGATGGGCGAGCCGCAGAAGGACACCGCGGTCGCGATCCTGCGGGAGGTGGCCGCCAAGCATCCGGGCTGGAAGCCGAAGGCGACCTTCTACGTGACGCGCGACATGTTCGGCAAGACCGTGCGCGAGGAGCAGGCCCAGGCGCTGCTCTGGCTCAAGGACAACGGCTTCGACATCGGCAACCACACGCGCGACCATCTCAACCTGCGCGGACGCTCGAAGCAGGAGGTCGAGGAGCAGATCGGGACGATCGGCAAGACGATCAGCTCGCTGGCCTACCTGAACCCGACCACGATCGCGCTGCCGTACGGCAACCAGCCGAGCAAGAAGGAATGGGCGCTGAAGGGCAAGCAGTACCACCACCAGGGCGCGTTCCTGGCCGGGTACACGCCGGCGCCGGCGCCGTTCAGCAAGTCGTACGACGCGGCGGGCATCCCGCGGATCAAGGCCATGGAGAAGAAGGGCGACTGCGCCCAGTTCTGCTCGGAGGCCTGGCTCGACTGGCTCAAGAAGAACCCGGACATGCGCTACACCTCCGACGGTGACGTGAGCACGGTGGCCTATCCGAAGTACAAGGCGCCGTACCTGCGCAAGTCGTTCACGACCTGGAGCCTGCCGTACTGACCGGGATCAGGATCTGGTGGTGAACGTGATACCCGCGCGGTGCAGGCGGTCGATGAGGGGCCGGCCCATGGCGGAGGCCGTCGTGAGCTGGCCCGCCCGCGCGGGCACGTCGTCGAAGGCGAGGCAGAGCGCGGACTCGGCGAACATCTTGGCCGTCTCGTCGTAGCCGGGGTCGCCGCCCGCCACCTGCGTGATCACGCGTTCGCCGCCGCCCTCGCCCAGGAAGGTGACCTTGAACCAGCTCCTGGCCCGCTGCTCGGCCGAAGGGCCTTCGCCGGGCTTCAGGCGGGCCTGGACGCGGTCGCGTACCGGCGGGACCTGGGCGAGCGCGGCGAACGCGCCCGCGCCCGCCACGGTGGCCACAGCGGCGGGCAGGGTCCTGACCGCGTAGTGCTGCCGGTAGGTGAAGTCGGGGCCGTAGCGGTCGAGCAGCCGGGCCGAGTAGCCGACGATGAGCGGATCGATGGTCGGCATCGGCAGCGCCCAGCCGCCGACGTAGCGCAGGCCGCCCGGCAGGGCGCTCACCCGGCTGCTCGACCGCTACGGCCCCGGCCTCACCTACCGGCAGCACTACCC
>NZ_BAAAMU010000061.1:0-65359 GCF_039529435.1 Nonomuraea maheshkhaliensis | reverse complement strand
CGCCGAGCGGCCCGACCCGGACCTGGCGCGCCAGCGGGCGGCGGTGGACGCGTTCCTGGCGGCGGCGCGGGACGGCGACTTCGAGGCGCTCGTCGCGGTGCTGCACCCCGACGTGGAGCTGCGCGCCGACTCCGGTCCGGCGGCGGCCATGCCGTGGAGCGAGCTGCGCGGCGCGATCACCGTGGCCGAGCAGGCCGTCATGTTCAGCAAAATGTCCGACTACGCGTTCCCCGTGCTGGTGAACGGCGCCGCGGGCGTGCTGCTCGCCAGAAACGGCACGGCGTTCACCGTCGGGGTGCTCACGGTCGTGGACGGCCGGATCAGGTCCATCGACATCCTGGCCGACCCAGCCCGGGTGGGCCGGCTCGACGTGGCCGCCCTGACGCGACCCCACTGACGTGACCTCTGCCGGGCCCCTGGCCCCCGCGAGGGGGTCAGGGGCTGGTGAAGATCGGCATGGAGAAGAAGACGATCATCGCGATGGCGACGCAGAGCAGGAAGCCGACGGCCTCCCAGATCCAGTCGTAGTGGTGATCCTTCTTGCGGCGGACCATCTTCGGCGGGCGGCCGTCGTCGGGCCGCCGCTTGGGGACGGGACGGGCCCGCACCGGGCGCGGGGCCAGCAGCGAATCCGGCCGCTTGGGGGTCTCGCGCCCGGGCTCGTCCCGCCGGCCGGGCAGCCGGTAGACGGGCTCTTCCGCGGGCTTGGCGCCGGGCTTGCCACTGGGCTTGGCGCCCGGCTTGGCACCGGATCTGGTGGCGGGCTTGGCAGCGGGCCGGGCCTCGGGCTTGGCGACGGGCCTGAGGCCGGGTCCGGCGGCGGAACGTGCGGCGGGCGGCCCGTCGGCGGACCTGGAGACGAGCTTGTCGGCGGGCTTGGCGGCGGGCCCCCGGGCGAACCCCAGAGGGGGCTCGTCAGAGAGCACGTCGCCGGGCCACTCGGCGGGCCCGGAAGCGGGCCGGATGGCGGGTTCGGCGGCCCGGCCGGTGGCCGGCTTCGGCCGCGGCTGGAACAGCGGCGCCGCCTCATCGGGCGGTGACGTCCGCTGGAGCATCGGCGCCGGCGGCTGCCGGAACTCCGCCGGCTGGGGCGCGAGCCGCTCGCTGTGCACGAGGACGTCGCCGGTCATGTACGGATCGGGCGCGTCCTTGGGCAGGATCACGTCCCCGGTCGCGAACGGATCGGCCGCCGACGCCTCCGGCGGCGCCATGAAGAACGGCCGCTCCGGCACAGGCGTCCCGGCACCCGGCGCCGACGGCCGGTTCCCCGACAGCCGGTTCTCAGATCGCCGGTTGTCGGACGGCCGGTTGTCGGACGGCCGGTTGTCGGACAGGGCGTCCCCGAAGATGCCCGGCGAGTCCAGCACGTCCCTGAAGGGCCGGGTGGAGCCCAGCGGGTCGCGCAGCGGCAGGTCGCCGCCAGGCGTGCGCCGCCCGTAGAGCTTGGGCATCGGGGTCGTGGTCTCTTCGAGCGGCGAGACCCGCGACGAGGCGGGAGGCGTCAGCAGCTCCTGAGGGAAGATCACCGTGCTGGTCGCCGGGTCCGCCTCGGCCAGCGGCTGCGGCCAGACGGGCGGGCTGGGCCAGCGCGGCTTGACGAACATGGGTCCTGGCGCCGCCGTACGCGAGCCGGCGAAGTGGATGCGTACGGCACCGGGCGGCTGCGGCCAGGGGAGCCGGCCGAGCACGTCGTTCAGCGGCGCGACCTTCAGCGCGCCGAAGACGTCGGCCACCGGCTTGGGCAGGCGGGCCCCGGCCGAGGCGAGCGCCGATCCCAGCGCCCGCCTGAACCGGTGCCCCGCGCCCACGGCCAGTTCCTCGGCGGTGTCGGGGGCCACGTCCAGCACCCAGGCCAGCTCGGACTTGCTCAGCCCGCACACGGCGCACAGGACGAGCACCTCGCGGTGGTGGGGGCGCAGCTCGCGCAGGGAGCGCTCGACGAGCGCGGTGGCCGGGTCGATGAGGGGATCGACGGCGGGCGGGGAGTAGGTGATGTTGCGCCGGTGGATCTCGCGGCGGGCGAAGGCGTAGATGGCGGCGCGGGGAGGCACGGTGGCCGGAACGCTGGTGAGCACGGTGACCAGGACGTCGGACGCAGAGCCGAGGTCGCCGAGCTGGTCCGCGCAGTACGCGAACAGCCCGGCGGCGTAGCGGTCGTAGAGCTCTGCGATCAACTCTGCGCGCTGGCGCTGATCGGTGAGCGGCTGAGACACGGGGCCGGTCCTCTTGCAGTGTGCGGACTCTGGGGGTGAGGGGGCGCGTCAGCGTCTTGTGGACTGATGCGTCAGGAATGGTCAGGGTAATCATGCCAACCCTCGTGGTCCGGCGCACTACCAGATCCGGATTTAGTGTGAATATCCCAGGTCATTGACAGCCCCAAGTGAAGCGTTTAAGGAATACCCGGGGGGACAGAGTCCTGCATATCGCCGTAGGGTGTGGGGTCAAGAGATCATGCGGCGGTCGTGGCAGGGGGGCTGCGGCCCTGCCACCGAAGCCCGAAGCGAGAGTTCGCGCGTGATCACATTCGACTCTGTCACCAAACGTTATCCGGACGGAACGGTCGCCGTGGACCACCTCAGCCTTGAGGCGCCCACCGGCGAGATCACCGTGTTCGTCGGCCCGTCCGGGTGCGGCAAGACCACGTCCCTGCGGATGATCAACCGCATGATCGACGCCACCGAGGGCCGGATCCTCCTCGACGGCGAGCCGGTCCAGAGCATCGACCCGCCGACGCTGCGGCGGGGCATCGGCTACGTCATCCAGCAGGCCGGCCTCTTCCCCCACCGGAAGATCGTCGACAATGTCGCCACCGTCCCCTACCTGCTCGGCTGGGACCGCAAGAAGGCCCGCGCGCGGGCCATGGAGCTGCTGGAGCGGGTCGGGCTCGACCCGGCCTTCGCCTCCCGCTATCCGTTCCAGCTCTCGGGCGGTCAGCAGCAGCGCGTGGGCGTGGCCAGGGCCCTGGCCGCCGATCCGCCCGTGCTGCTCATGGACGAGCCGTTCAGCGCGGTCGACCCCATCGTGCGCACGAGCCTCCAGGACGAGCTGCTGCGGCTGCAGGGCGAGCTGAACAAGACGATCGTCTTCGTCACCCACGACATCGACGAGGCCATCAAGCTCGGCGACCGGGTGGCGGTGCTGCGGGTGGGCGGCAAGCTGGCGCAGCTGGCCGATCCCAAGACGCTGCTGTCGGAGCCGGCCGACGACTTCGTCCGCGAGTTCCTGGGCCACGACCGGGGGATCAGGCGGCTGCAGTTCGTCTCCACCGAGGGGCTGCGGATCCGTACCGACCTGACCGTGACGGAAGGCTCTGGAGACGGTGCGGCAGAGCCGTGGCTGCTGGTCGTGACCGGTGACGGCCGGCCGGTGGGCTGGCGCTCCGGCGCGCGGCCGTCCGAGCTGGAGCCGTACGGGACCTACGTGCACGGCCGCGACAGCATGCGCGCGGCCCTCGACGCCGCGCTGCTGTCGCCGTCCGGCTGCGCCGTCGCCGTGAACGGCGATGGCAAGGTCGTCGGCGTGGCCACCAGGGAGGCGCTGGACGCGGCGCTGGCGGAGGCCGCAGATGGGTGACGGCCCTCCTTCCATCTGGGAGTGGATCGGGCGCAACTGGGACACCGGGCGGGTCGACAGCATCAGCAACCTGCTGACCGACCACCTCACGATGTCGCTCGTGCCGATCGTGCTCGCGCTCGTCCTGGCGCTGCCGCTGGGCCTGGCCTGCGTGCGCTGGCGCTGGCTCTACCAGCCCACCTCGGGCTTCATGAACGTCGTGTACGCGCTCCCGTCGCTGCCCGTCTTCATGCTGCTGATCTCGGTGACCGGGCTCTCGCAGACCACGGTGATCATCCCGCTGACCTTCTACGGCATGGCGGTGCTGATCCCCGCCGTGGTGGACGGGCTCAACTCGGTGCCCGACCACGTCCGCCAGTCGGCCGTGGCCATGGGCTTCACGCCGCTGCGCCGGCTGCTGCAGGTCGAGCTGCCGATCGCGGTGCCGGTGGTGCTGGCCGGGATGCGGGTGGTCGCGGTCTCCAGCATCAGCCTGGTCAGCGTGGGGGCGCTGATCGGGCAGGGCGGGCTCGGCGGGCTGTTCACCCGGGCCTACCAGAACCCGTTCATGCCGCCGGTGATCGTCGGCATCGTGCTCATCGTGGCGCTGGCGCTGGTCGCGGACGGGCTGCTGGTCCTGGCCCAGCGGCTGCTCACGCCCTGGGTGCGAGCCAGGAAGGGGACGGCGTCATGAACTGGCTGACCTCCTTCTTCGCCTGGCTCGTCGAGTTCTTCGGCAACGGGGACAACTGGGCCGGGCCCGGCGGCATCCCCGCGCGGCTGCTTGAGCACCTGGAGTTCTCGGCCCTGGCGCTGCTGCTGGCCGTGCTGATCGCCGTGCCGCTCGGCCTGGCGATCGGGCACACCGGCCGGGGCGAGGTGCTCGTGGTCATCTCGGCGAACCTGGCCAGGGCGCTGCCCACGCTGGGGCTGCTGGTGATGTTCGTGCTGCTGCTGGGCACGGCCTCGATCTGGCCGGTGATCATTCCGCTGGTGCTGCTGTCGGTGCCGCCGATCCTGGTCAACACCTATGAAGGCGTCAAGGGAGTCGATCCCGAGCTGCGTGACGCCGCGTACGGGATGGGGCTGCGCGGCGGCCAGGTCCTCGGCCGGGTGCTGGTCCCCGTGGCGCTGCCGCTGATCCTGCTCGGCTGCCGCCTGTCGGCGATCCAGGTCGTGGCCACCACCACCGTCGCCTCCTACACGGGCCTGGGCGGTCTCGGCCGGTATGTCATCGACGGTTTCGCGACCAAGGATTACGCGAGCGTCGTCGGGGGTTCAGTACTGATTGTGCTGTTCGCACTGGTGGTGCAGCTCTTGTTCGCGCTCGCGCAGAGGGTGGCGGTCTCACCGGGGGTGAGCCAGCGGCTGAAGGTCCGATAATCTCCCGTATTACCTCCCGCTTAGAAGGGTTATGCAACATGAGACGCAAGTACGGCATCGTGGGGGTGCTCCTCTCGGCGATGCTCGCGCTGTCCGCCTGTGGTGGCGGCAGCGGCGGCACCGGGGGCAACCCGCTCGACACGACGAGCGCGGCCCCCACCGGCTCGGCTTCGGGCGCTGGAGGTAAGGCCGTCATCGGCTCCTTCGACTTCGACGAGAGCGTGCTGCTGGCCTCGATCTACGCCCAGGCGCTGGAGGCCAAGGGCGTGCAGGTGGAGGAGAAGCCGCGCATCGGCAGCCGTGAGGTCGTCTACGACCAGGTCAAGGGTGGCGGCTTGACCGTGGTGCCGGAGTACAACGGCAACCTGCTCGCGTTCGTGGACCAGAAGGACACCGCCGTGACCACCGACGAGGTGAACGCGGCGCTGAAGTCGAAGCTGCCGGCCGAGCTGGAGGTGCTCGACTCCTCGCCCGCCGAGGACAAGGACAGCCTCTCGGTCACCAAGGACACCCAGACCAAGCAGTCGCTGAACACCATCGAGGACCTGGCCAAGGTCTCGAAGGACATGATCGTCGGCGCTCCGCCCGAGTTCAAGAAGCGCTGGGAGGCCCGCTTCAAGGACGTCTACGGCCTGGAGTTCAAGGAGTGGAAGCCCACCGGGCCGACCACGGCCGACGCCCTCAAGGACGGCTCCATCCAGGTCGGCAACATCTTCACCACCGACCCCAAGATGACGGCGAACAACCTGGTCCCCCTCCAGGACACCAAGAACATCTTCGCCGCCCAGAACGTGATCCCGCTGCTGCACAAGTCCTCCGCCGACGACACGATCAGGACGACCCTGAACGGCATCTCGGCCAAGCTGACGACCGAGTCCCTGCTGGAGATGATGCAGAAGATCTCCGTCAACAAGGACGAGCCCGCGACCGTGGCCAAGGAATGGCTGACCTCCAACGGCCTGGGCTGACCCCCGCCGCGCGCGTGAGGGCCCGCACGGGCCCTCACGCCCTGTCGCCCGGACCCGTCCGATGAGTTCCCCCGAGAGCTTCACCGAGGCGATGGCTCAGCTCGCCGCCGGGGTGGCGGTCGTGACCGCGCGCGACGGGCGCGACGACATCGGCACCACCGTGACCGCGCTGATGTCGGTCTCGCTGGAGCCTGCGCTGGTGCTGGTCAGCCTGGCCTCCGCGGGCTACCTCACCGAGGTCCTGCTCCGGCAGGACCGCTGGGCCGCCTCCCTGCTGTCGTCGGGGCAGGCGGCCGTGGCCAGCCGTTTCGCCACCGCCGGACGGCCCAGCGCCCGGCTGCTGGTGGCCGGCACGCCGCACCATCGGGGGGAGCACACGGAGGCGCTGGTGATCGAGGGCGGGGTGGCCGCGATCGAGGCCGAGACCACCAGGGTGGTCCCGGCCGGGGATCACACGGTCTTCGTCGCCGCCGTCCTGGACGTCAGTTACGTCGATCCGTCACTTCAGCCGCTGGTACGCGTACGCGGCCGCTACCGCTCGGCCACCTGACGCCCGCGGGCTCAGCGGATGACGTACCAGGACGGCAGGAGCAGCGGGCCGCCGGCGGCGGGCAGGCCCAGCTCGGCCGACAGGCGGGCCAGCGGCCCCCAGGCGTCCAGCCGGATCCTGGCCAGCGCGGCCGACTTGTCCTCGCTGGAGTCGGGCCCGCGCAGCCGCTCGACCACGTTGAGCCTGGGGTAGGAGCGCACGGGGGCGTCGTCGGCCAGCCCGGCCCGCTTGCGCGCCAGGGCCAGCGCGTCCTCCAGCCCGCCCAGCTCGTCGACCAGGCCGTTGGCCCGCGCGTCCGCGCCGGTCCAGACCCGACCCCTGGCCAGCTCGTGGGTGCGCTCGCGGCTCAGGTTGCGGCTCGTGGCCACCTTGCCGGTGAAGTCGTCATAGATGCGGTCGAGCCAGGCGTTGACCCGCTCCCACTGCTCGGTGGAGAAGCCGCGCGAGGTGGAGAACATGCCGGCGTTGGCGCCCTCGGCCACCATCTCCGAGGTGACGCCCAGCTTCTCCAGCAGCTCCGACAGGACGGGCTTGCCGCCGTAGACGCCGATCGAGCCGGTCAGCGTGCCCGGCTGGGCGATGATCACGTCGGCGGCCATCGAGATGAAGTAGCCGCCGGAGGCCGCCAGGTCGCCCATCGACACGATGACCGGCTTGACCTCGCGCAGCAGCGTGACCTCGCGCCAGACCGTGTCGCTGGCCACGTAGGAGCCGCCGGGGCTGTCGACCCGGAACACCACGGCCTTGACGTGCTCGTCGCGCCTGGCGGCGCGCAGCGCGGCGCTGATCGTGTCGGAGCCCATGGCCCCGCCCCCGCCGAGCGGGCTGCGCCCGCTGCGACCGGTCCTGATCATGCCGGTGGCGTGCACGAGCGCGACCCCGTCGGCCGTGGGGTTGGGCAGCTTGCGTACGGCCGCGCCACGGGCGTAGCGGGCGACGTACAGCAGGTGGGCCTCGTCGCCCGCGGCCCGCTTGACCTCGTCGTAGACCTCGTCCCGGTAGGCCAGCCCGTCGACCAGCCCGGCCTCGTGCGCCTCGGTGGCCGTGAACGGGCCCCGGTCGATCAGCTCGCGCACCTTGCCCGGGTCGAGCCTGCGGCTGTCGGCGATGCCCGCGACGAGGCTCTCGGTGATCGACTCCACGATGCGGCCCATGGACTCGCGGTGCGGCTCGGTCATGCGGTCCTGGGTGAAGGTGTTGGCGGCCGTTTTGTACTCGTGCCGCTGGCCGACCTCGTAGCCGATGCCCAGCTTGCCCAGCGCGCCCTTGACGAAGCGCTGCTCCACGGCCACCCCGGTCAGCCCGACGTCGCCGCTGGGCTGCAGGTAGAGGCGCTCGAAGGCACTGGCCAGGTAGTAGGGGACGGTGCCGCCTCCGAACTCGCCGAACGTCTCGCCGAAGGCGACGGTCAGCTTGCCCGAGGCGCGGAAGTGGATCACGGCCTGGCGCAGCTCCTGCACCATGGCCAGGCCCAGCGGATTGCCGCCGATCTTCACCACGAGCGCCTTGACGCGCGGGTCCTGCCTGGCCCGGCGCAGGCCCGACAGGACGTCGGCCAGGCGGGGCTTGCGCATGGACAGCAACGCGGCGACCGGATCCGCCGGCGGGCCTTCCGTGAGGCCCTCTGTGAGGTCGAGCTCCAGCACCAGCGGGGCCGTGCGCCGCTGGCGGAGCTTGCCGACGGTTTCGAAGATCGCCTTGCCTGCGTCCATAGAAGCCACCCTAAGCGACACATTTCGAAAAACGTTCCGCCCGACGAACCGAGGTCGTCCGGCGGGCGGGAAGTCCCCGCCCGCACCTGTCATATCGTGATGACGACCTTCCCGGAGGCATGCCCCTCCTCCTGGTACCTGACCGCCTCCACGGTGTCGGCGAACGCGTACGCGCGATCGACGACCGGCGTGACCTGGCCGCTCTCGATGAGCTCGGTCAGCTCCCGCAGGTTGCGCCGGTTCTCGGCGCTGCCGATCACCTGGGTCACCACCGCCTTCTGCGAGGCGAACATCGACGCCGCGACCATCGTGAACATGCGCCCGGCCGGCTGCACCCACCGGCCCGCCGCCGCGCCGAGCATGACGCAGACGCCCTTGCGCTTGAGCACCCGCCGGCACTCGGCGAACGAGCGGTTGCCCGCCACGTAGAGGATCGCGTCGTACGGCGGCCCCATCCGGGTGAAGTCCTCCTTGGTGTAGTCGATCACCTCGTCCGCCCCGAGCGACCTGACCAGGTCCACGTGGCGGGTGCTGCACACGCCGGTGACGTGCGCCCCGTACGCCTTGGCGAGCTGCACCGCGAACGTGCCGACGCCGCCCGAGGCCCCGTTGACCAGGACCCGCTGGCCCGGCCCGACCTTGGCGTCGTCGCGCACGGCGAGCAGGGCCGTGCAGGCGGCCAGGGGCACCGCCGCGGCCTGCTCGAACGACAGGTTCCGCGGCTTGGGCGCCACCTGGTGCTCGGGGACGCTGACGTACTCGGCGAACCCGCCGCCCTCGGGCATGGCGAACACCTCGTCGCCGGGGGCGTGCTCGGTCACCCGCTCGCCGACCGCCTCCACCACCCCGGCCACGTCCGCGCCCAGGATGGTCTTCTTCGGCCGCAGCCCGAGGCCGCCGGGCATGACGCGGGCGACGTACGGCTCGCCGCGCATGCCGTGCCAGTCCCAGGGCTGCACCGAGGTGGCGCGGATCCGGATCAGGACCTCGTGCGGGCCGGGGGCGGGGGTGTCGACGTCGGTGAGCCGGAGGACGTCGGGGGAGCCGTACGAGCGGAGGACGAACGCCTTCATGATGCCTTCCTTCCGTTGGCGGGCCCTCAGTGTGTGCGGCGATCGCGGGCCGGCGGAACAGCCGAAAGTACGAGCTCTCGACCGGCTGATCGGCCCATGGGGAAGGGGTCTCAGGGCCGATGAGCGGGGGCGGGTCCGGCGCTCACCATCGAGGCATGCTCAGGAACCGGAGATCCGGATGGCTCGCGCCCACGGGGTTGATCGCGCTCAGTGCCGTCCCCGTGCTGGCCGGCGCCATCCGCATGAACGAGATCGTGAGCGGCGCCGCGATCACCCCGGCCAACGCCCGCTTCCTCACCTTTCCCGCCCCCGTGGCCGTGCACATCGTGGCCGTCACCCTCTACACCGTGCTCGGCGCCTTCCAGTTCGTCCCCGGGCTGCGGGCGCGCAGGCCCCGATGGCACCGCGCGGCGGGGCGGCTGCTGGTGGTGGCCGGGCTGCTGGCGGCGCTGTCGGGGCTGTGGATGACGTTGTTCTCCGAGGTGCCGCCGGCGGACGAGGGGCTGCTCGCCTGGTTCCGGCTGGTGTTCGGCTCGGGCATGCTCGCCGCCCTCGTGCTCGGCTTCCGCGCCATCCGGCGGCGCGAGGTGCGCCGGCACCGCGCCTGGATGGCCCGCGCGTACGCGATCGGCCTCGGCGCCGGCACGCAGGCGCTGACCCAGGGCCTGTGGCTGGCCTTCGCCGGCCCGCCAGGCGACGTCACCCGGGCGCTGCTCCTCGGGGCGAGCTGGGTGATCAACCTCGCGGTGGCCGAGTGGATCATCCGCCGCCGCCGTGGATCCAGGCGGCTCCCGTCGCCGGTCAGCCCTTGACGCGGTCGGTCTCGTACGCCCACATGGCGATCTCGACCCGGTTACGCACCCCGAGCTTGGTCATCAGGCTCGCGACGTGGCTCTTGACCGTGCTCAGCGAGATGTGCAGCTCGTCGGCGATCTCGCTGTTGGTCCGCCCGCGCGCCACCGTCACCAGGATCTGCTCCTCCCGGTCGGTGAGCGGCTCGATCGGCTGCACGCGCGGCCCGGAGGGAGCGGCGCCGGCGAAGGCCGACAGCAGCCGGGCGGTGATGCTCGGGGCGATGAGCGCGTCACCCCTGGCGGCGGCGCGGATCGCCTGGCCGAGCAGGTCGGGGCCGGCGTCCTTGAGCAGGAACCCGCGGGCGCCCGCCTGGAGCGCCGCGTAGACGTACTCGTCCAGGTCGAACGTGGTGATGACGACGACGGCCATCGGGTCGGCCACGTCGGGCCCGGCCAGGAGGCGGGTGGCCTCGATGCCGTCGCAGCGGGGCATGCGGATGTCGAACAGGCACACGTCAGGACGTAACCGCCTGGCCAGCTCGACGGCCCGGCGGCCGTCGCCCGCCTCGGCGACGACCTCGATGTCCGGCTGGGCGTCGAGGATCATCCTGAGCCCGGTGCGGGCGATCTCCTGGTCGTCGGCGACGACCACCCGGATGGGGGCGTCCGCGGGGTCGCCGGTCGCGCTCATGCTCATGTGCTCCTCGGGGAGACGTCGTGCTTCGGGGTCCTGGGCAGGACGGCGGTCACGGTCCAGCCGCGCCCCGGGTTGGGGCCGGCCTCGCAGGTGCCGCCGAGCAGGTCGGCGCGTTCGATCATGCCGAGCAGCCCGTACCCGGGTGAAGGTGTGGGCCTGGTGGCGGTGCTGTCGCCGTCGTCGCTCACCCGCAGCCGTACGGAGTCGTCGTCGGCGGCGACCCTGACCTCGATCCTGGTGGCGTGCCGGGCATGGCGGCGGGCGTTGGTGACCGACTCCTGGGCGATGCGGTAGACGGCGGCGCCGACCGAAGGCGGCACGCCGTCGAGGTCGCCGTCGATCAGCACCTCCACGGCGGGACCGACCTTGGGCCGCCCGGCGAGCTGCTGGAGGTCGGCGAGGTGGGGGTTGGGGGCCAGCTCGGGCATGTCCCCGCTTCCCGGCGTCCGGTCGCGGCGCAGGACGCGCACCATGGCCCGCATCTCGGCGAGCGTGCGCGACGCCTCGGCCTCGATCACGCGCAGCGCGTCCACGGCGGCGTTCGGATGCGTGGCGGCGGTCGCGATGCCGGCCTGGGCGCGGATGGCCATGGCCGAGACGTGATGGGCGACGGTGTCGTGCAGGTCGCGGGCCAGTTGCTCGCGTTCGAGCAGTTTGACCTGGTCGAGCTCGCGCGCCCTGGCCCTGGCGCGGTAGCGGAAGGCGCCGCCCAGGGCGAACGCGGCGAACACGACGGTGAAGGCGCCGATGACGTCGGAGGCGGCGAGCTGCCCGGGGACCGTGGCGACCTGCCCGGTGAGCGTGGACGTGGTCACCGCGGCGGTGATCAGCCCCAGCCCGAGCGTCATCTCCCGCCCGGACCCCCACCGGGACAGCGCGTAGAGCAGGATCACCATGTAGGCCACCGAGCCCATCTCGGCCGGGTCGGCGCCGGTGACGTTCTGGATCAGGCCCGTGACGATGACGGGGACCGCCAGGCAGGCCAGTGGATGGGTGCGCCGCCATAACAGGGTCGGCAGCATGACCAGCGGATAGACGATCGAGAGCGGCCGCCACAGCAGGTCCGTCCGCAGGGTGCCTTCGAGCACGACGGCCAGCGCGAACAGCCCGGTGAGCGCCCAGTCGCGCCACACCCTGCGCGGGGCGCCGGGCGGACGGGGCTCGTCCCACACGGAGCGGAGGAGGCCGTGCACGCCCTCATCGTACGAGAGCGGGCCCCGGCCCGGCGCGGGGGAGCGCCCGCGCCGGGCCGGCGGTGGCTACCTGGCGCGCAGTGCCGCCCAGACGTCGATCCGCGGCGTGGTGACCTCCGTGCCGGCGCTGGTGTAGGCGATCGGCTTGCCGGTGCGCCGCAGCGCGGACACGAGCTGGTCGACCGAGGCGGTGCGCCGCTTCTGGCGCAGCACCGCCAGCGCGCCCGTGACGTGCGGGGTGGCCATCGAGGTGCCGTTCAGCGACGCGTACGTGTTCCCGGCGATGGCCGCGGTGATCGCGACTCCCGGCGCGAACACGTCCAGCAGCGCGCCCCTGTTGGAGAAGGCCGCCACCGCGTCCTGCTTGTCCGTGGCGCCCACCGCGACCGTGTTCGAGACGCACGCGGGCCACGACACCGCGTCGTCGAAGCCGTCGTTGCCCGAGGCCACGACGGTCGCGGCGCCCTTGGCCATGAGCTTGTCCACCTCGGCCTTGAAGTCGGCCCCGTCGCCCTCGTCGCAGGCCACGTCGTACTTGCCGCCGCCCAGGCTCAGGTTGACCGCGGCGATGTTGTACTGGTCGGCCAGCAGGTCGGCGTAGGCCATGCCGGTCAGGATGGAGGAGTCGTAGGCCAGGATGCAGACGGGACGTCCGGCGCAGTACGGGGAGTTGTCGAAGCGGCTGAACACCTGGACCGGCACGATCCTGGCCTTGGGGGCGACGCCGTCGGCGGCGAACTCGGCCGTCCGCCGACCGGCCGCGATCCCGGCCACGTGGGTGCCGTGGTAGCAGAGGCCGTACTGCGGCTGCGGGGCGCCCGTCGTGCACGCGGTGCTCTCCGCGTCGGCCGCGCCGTCGCCGATCTGGAACTGACTGCCGTTCGGGCACAGCGGGGTGGAGCCGTCGACGGGGTCGGCGGCCGAGAAGCACGCCTGGGCCACGACGCGGCCGGCGAAGGCGGGGTGGTCGTTGTCGATGCCGGAGTCCAGGATGGCCACGGCGGTGCCCTTGCCGGTGAAGCCGGAGCGCTGCGCCCGGTCCGCGCCGATCAGCGGGATGCTCTGCACCAGCGTGGGCTCGTTGAGCTTGTCCTTGCGGATCGAGACGACGTCCGACTGCCCGGCGATCTGCTCCAGCTCGGCGCGGGTGCCGCGGTAGACGAAGAAGTCGAGCTTGGCGGCGATCTCGGAGGGCGGCTGGGCCTCCACGTTCTTCCTGTCCCGCTTGACCGCCTCGGCGCTGGACTGCACGGCCTGCACCTGGGCGGCCCGGTTCACGTGCACGATGGCGCGGTGCTCGCCGCTCGCGGTGATCGCGGGGTCGATCTTGGACTCGGGGTCGGCCAGGGCGGGCGTCGCGATGAGCGTCGCCGAGGTGGCGGCCAGCGCGATGGCGCCGGCCAGCAGAGACGAGAGTCTCAACCGTTCCTCCGGAGGGGTTCGGGGGGAGTTGTCGGGAGAAGTGTAGTAATTCAACTAGTGGGGTCAGAGGGAAAGGTGGGTTTTCGCGCGAAAGGCCGGACGGTCGTCCCGCCCGGCCCGGGAATGCGCGTGATCAGACCTGCGGGTTGGTGGCGGGGGTGGCGCCGGCGGTGGCCCGCTCCACGTCGATGCGCGCCGTGGTCACCTGGGTGCCCGCGGCGTTGAACCGGATCTGGGCGCCGGTGTCGCGCAGCCGCTGCAGGCTCTGCTCGACCGTGTTGTTCGGGAACGCCTGCCGCATCAGCGCGAACGCCCCCGCCACGTGCGGCGCGGCCATCGAGGTGCCGTTCTTGTCGCCGTAGGCGTCGTCGGGCACCGAGGAGCGGATGGCCACCCCGGGCGCGAACAGGTCGAGCAGCGGCCCTCGGTTGGTGAACGAGGCGAGCGCGTCGGAGTCGTCCGTGGCGCCGACCGCGATCGCGGTGGAGACGCAGGCGGGCGCGGAGACGCCGTTCTCCCAGCCGCTGTTGCCCGCCGCCACCACCGGGGCCACGCCCAGGCCCACCAGCGCGTCGAACTCCGGCTTGACCGCCCCCGCGCTCGGGTCGGTGTCGCACGCCTCCGCGTACGCCCGCCCGCCCCCGAGGCTCATGTTCACCGCCGCGACGTTGTGCGTCCGCGCCACCCTGGCCACGTATTCAAGCGCCAGCTTCTGGTCCGAGGTGTAGCTGAGGAAGCACGGCGTGGGGCCGACGCCGCAGGTCAGCGGGTCGTCCACGCGGCTGAAGACCTGGATGGGCAGCAGGCGGGCCTCGGGGGCGACGCCGTTGGCCGGCGCTCCCGCGGTCAGCCGGCCCGCCGCGATGCCCGCCACGTGCGTCCCGTGCGAGCAGACGTTCGCGCCGTCCACGGTGCACTGCGGCGTCTCGACGTCGGCCGCGCCCGGCCCGGTCTGGCTGGGCTGGTTGTTCGGGCAGAGCGAGACCGTGCCGTCACTCGCGTCGGAGGAGGAGAAGCAGGCCTCGTCCGCGATCCGGCCGGCGAAGAACGGGTGGTCGCGGTCGATCCCGGTGTCGAGCACGGCGACCGTGGTGCCGGTGCCGTTCCAGCCGGCCCGGTTGGCCCGGTCCGAGCGGATCACGGTGGTGCTGACGTCGAGGTTGGGCGCGCTCAGCTCGTCCTTGTAGACGGCCTTGACCCGGTTGTCCTTCTTCAGCTTGGCCAGCGTCCTGTCGTCCACCTCGGCCACGAAGAAGTGCGGCGACTGCGCCGCCTCCAGCACCCGGCCGCCCTCGGAGGCCATCTCCAGGTCATTGGCCACGGCCTGGACGCTCTGGCCTGGTTTGAGCTGGATGATGGAGCGGACCTTGTTCTTCTTCTGGATCTCCGAGACGAGCGCCGGGCTGATGATCGGATCGCCGGTGTCGGCGGAGTCGGCTTGCAGTGCCGGAGCGGTCCAGAGCACGGCTGATGTCACGGACAGCGTCAGGACGCCGGTGAACAGAGACCGTAGCCTCACTTTTTCCTCCCGGGGCTGGAGCCGTGAAGCATTTTTCCGGCTTCCGGCTGCGTACAGCCGTTTACATCCCCCCGTGTGACAAGTGTGATGTCAGTGACGTATGTAGCCCAGAGAAACGTTGGAGGCTTTTTTGCCTTGAAGAGCGAGACGAGAGAGGGCCGGTCAGATTCGACCGGCCCTCTCTTGATTTATCGTTTTTCCCGGCTATTTGCCGGATTTGAGGACGTTCTTCGTCGCCTTCTTCAGCGCCGCCGCGGACGGCTTGGCGCTGAGCCGCACCTTCTCGCCGGCCGTCAGCGACGTGGTGCCGTTCGTGCCGTGCGCCCAGTTCAGCCAGGCCGTCAGCAGCGCGCCGTCGAGCTTGGCCTTGCCGGTCTTGCCGTTCTTCAGCACGCGGTACGCCTTGCCCAGCGACGACGCCTTCGTCAGCTCGGGGAACACCTTGCTGGACTTGCCGATCAGCTTCAGATAGCAGGTGAGCGTGGCGTCCGGGATGGAGCCGGTGCTGCGGTGCAGCTCGATCGCCCACTTCTTGGCCGTCAGCTTCTTGGCCGCCGTGCCGCGCGTGCACACCGCTGACACCGGTGACGCCGTGTGGGTGACGGTCACCGTGACCGTGACCGTCGGCAGCGGGACCGGGCTGACCGACGACGTGGGCTCGGGCTCAGGCTCGGTGCCCGGGTCGGGGTTCGACGAGTCCTCCGGCTCGGGGCTGGGGCCGCTGGTGTCGCCGGGGCCCGGCTGCGTCGGGGACTGCGTGATGGGCGGCTGCTGCGCCGTCCCGGCCAGGGCCGCCGCCAGGTCCAGGCGGGGCGTCGTGACCTGGGCGCCGTTGGAGTCGTACACGTACGGGCGGCCCGTGCTCTTCAGCTTCTCGATCAGCTCGGTCATCGGGACGTCCGGCGTGGCCGCCTTCATCAGCGCCAGCGCGCCGGCCACGTGCGGGGTCGCCATCGAGGTGCCGCTGTAGACGGTCGTGGCGTTGTCCGGCACCGACGACTCGATGTCCACGCCGGGCGCGAACAGGTCGAGCAGCGGGCCGCGGTTGGAGAAGTCGGCGACGGCGTCGGAGTTGTCGTTGGCGCCGACGGCGACCGCCGAGGAGACGCAGGCCGGATGGGAGACGCCGTCGAAGAACTCGTTGCCCGCCGCCACCACGGTCGCGATGTTCTTGGCCAGCAGCGCGTCGATCTTCTCCTTGAAGACCGCGCCCTCCTCGGTCCCGTCGCAGTTCGACTCGTACAGCATGCCGCCCAGGCTGAGGTTGACCGCGGCGATCGGCTGGTTCAGCGTCCCGACGTAGTCCAGCGCCTCGCGCAGCGACGACTCGTACGCCATCAGGCACGACGGCTCGCCGCAGAGCTCCTCGTCGTTGATCCGGCTGAACACCTGCACCGCCACGATGTTCGCGCCGGGCGCCACACCGCCGGTGCCGGCCGCGATGCCCGCCACGTGGGAGCCGTGGTCGCACATGTTCACCGCGCCGGCCAGGCACTTCGGGGTGGTGGCATCGGCCGCCGCACCGTCGGTCTGCTTGTTCTGCCCGTTCGGGCAGAGCGACTCGACGCCGGCCTCCTCGGTGGCGGAGAAGCACGCCTGCGCCACGATCCGGCCGGCGAACCACGGGTGGTCCGGGTCGATGCCGGTGTCCAGCACGGCCACCGCCTGGCCGGCGCCGGTGAAGCTCTTGGCGTGCGCCTGGTCGGCGCCGATCAGCGACAGGTTGGGGGAGACGTCCGCCGGCAGGTACGTACGGTCGCGGTGGATCGAGGAGACCCGGGGGTCCTCGGCCAGCTTGGCCAGCTCCTCCGCCGTGCCCTCGACGACCATGAACGACTGGCTCAGCGGCTGCAGCACCACGTCCACGTTCGCGGCGGCGGCCTGGGTGGCGACGGGGGCGTTCTCGGCGGGGTCGGTGAGCTCGACGATGGCCCGTTCGGTGCCGCCGTCCACGCCTAAGCCCGCTTCCACCTTGCTCTCGGGACCGGACGGCTCCTCGGTCGGGGTCGTCTCGGCCGGCGACTCCTCGGCCGGTGGGGTCTCCGCCGGTGGCGTCTCGGCCGGAGGGGGCTCCTCGGCCGGTGGCGTCGGCGTCTGGGACGTGCCCGGCGTGGGGATGAGCGTCGGGTCCTCCGCGTAGGCCGGAGCCGACAGCGGCAGCAGGGCCAGAACGATCGAACTCACGATCAAGGGGCGGAATCGCACGCGTCCTCCGAGGGGGATGATCTCGGAGTTTAGGGCGATTTGCCCGACACGCACAGGCCCCTGGGCCGGTTTCTCACGGAACTTTCAGCCGCCGCACCTCAAACGTTCAGCCCGAAACCGACCAGCCCGAAACCGACCAGCCCGAAACCGACCAGCCCGAAACCGACCAGCCCGCGACGCTCAGCCCGGACCCGTCCAGTCCGCGGACGTCAGCCCGGCCCCTCGTGGGTGAGCCACACCGCGCCCAGCGGAGGCACCCGCAGCGTGGCGGAGCAGGGCAGGCCGTGCCACGGCTCCTCCGTGGCCTCGACCGTCCCCATGTTGCCGACGCCGCTGCCCCAGTAGTCGTAGGCGTCGGTGTTGACCGCCTCCGACCACCGCCCGCCGTACGGGAGCCCGAGCTTGTAGCTCTCGTGCGGCCCGCCGCTGAAGTTCACCACGCACGCCACCGCCGAGCCGTCGTTCGCATAACGGACGAACGAGAACGTGTTGCCCGAGGCGTCGTCGGCGTCGATCCACCGGAACCCCTCAGGCCTGCAGTCCTGCTCCCACAGGGCGGGCGTCTCGCGGTAGAGCCGGTTGAGGTCGCGGACCAGCCGCTGCACCCCCTGGTGCCCGTCGAACTCCAGCACCCACCAGTCCAGCCCGCGCTCCTCCGACCACTCCGACCCCTGGCCGAACTCGCCGCCCATGAACAGCAGCTGCTTGCCCGGATGCGCCCACATGAACGCCAGCAGCGCCCGCAACTGCGCGAACCGCTGCCACTCGTCGCCCGGCATCTTGCCCAGCAGCGAGCCCTTGCCGTGGACGACCTCGTCGTGCGACAGCGGCAGCACGTAGTTCTCGGAGTAGGCGTACAGCAGCGAGAACGTCATCTGGTGGTGGTGGTACTGGCGGAAGACCGGCTCGTGGCGCAGGTATTCGAGCGTGTCGTGCATCCAGCCCATGTTCCACTTGAAGCCGAACCCGAGCCCGCCCAGGTGCACCGGCCGCGAGACCCCCGGCCAGGCCGTCGACTCCTCGGCCACGGTCGAGATGCCCGGAGCCTCCCGGTAGCAGACCGAGTTCATCTCCTTGAGGAACTCGACCGCGTCGAGGTTCTCCCTGCCGCCGTACACGTTGGGTGTCCACTCGCCCTCGCGCCGCGAGTAGTCCAGGTAGAGCATCGAGGCCACCGCGTCCACGCGCAGCCCGTCGACGTGGAACTCCTTCAGCCAGAACAGGGCGTTGGCGACCAGGAAGTTGCGCACTTCCCTGCGGCCGAAGTCGAACACGTAGGTGCCCCAGTCGGGGTGCTCGCCCCTGGCCGGGTCGGCGTGCTCGTAGAGCGGGGTGCCGTCGAAACGGGCCAGCGCCCAGTCGTCCATCGGGAAGTGGGCCGGCACCCAGTCCAGCAGCACGCCGATGCCGCGCTGGTGCAGGCGGTCCACGAAGTGGCGGAACTCGTCAGGCGTGCCGAACCTGGCCGTCGGCGCGTAATAGGACGTCACCTGGTAGCCCCACGACCCGCCGAACGGGTGTTCGGCCACCGGCAGCAGCTCCACGTGGGTGAAGCCCATGTCGGCGACGTACTCGGACAGCTGGTCGGCCAGCTCCACGTAGGACAGCCCGGGCCGCCACGAGCCCAGGTGCACCTCGTAGACGCTCATCGGCCCCGTCTGGGGCTGCGCCTGGCGTCGCTCGACCATCCAGGCGTCGTCCTGCCAGCTGTAGTCCGACTTGTCGATCACCGAGGCCGTCATCGGCGGCACCTCGGTGCGCCTGGCCATCGGGTCGGCCTTGTCCCGCCACACGCCGTCGGCGCCCAGGACCTGGTACTTGTACCGCTGCCCCGCGCCCAGCCCCGGCACGAACAGCTCCCACACCCCCGACCGGCCCAGTGACCGCATCGGGTAGGCGGTGCCGTCCCAGTGGTTGAAGTCGCCGACGATCCTGATGCCGCGCGCGTTCGGCGCCCAGACGGCGAACGCGGTGCCGTCGACGTCCTGGTGCTCCATCACGCGCGCCCCGAGCGCCTCCCACAGCCGCTCGTGCCGCCCCTCACCGATGAGGTGCAGGTCCACCTCGCCCAGCGTGGGCCAGTGCCGATAGGGATCGAGCACCTCGTAGGGCTGCCCGCCGGCGTACTGGACGCTGTAGCGGTAGTCGGGCACCTTGTCCAGGCCCGGGACCGTCACCTCGAACACGCCGTGGGCCTGGTGCTTCATGTCATGGGCAGAGCCGTCGGCCAGCACCACCTGTACACGTTCCGCCAGTGGCCGCAGCGTACGGAAGACCACCCCGCCGGACACGGGGTGCGCTCCGAGCACGGAGTGCGGATCATGGTGCGCCCCGCCCGCCAGGCGGTCGAGCTCTGTCCTCATCGGCATGCTCCCAACCCTGCCCTAAGATGACCGTCCATCCCAGGCACTGCCCGCTTTCACCGCGACAATCACCGGAAGTGCGAAATCGCGGGTTTATTACAGGACGATACCGAAGCGGTCTATAGATCCTTTCCCCGCTCTTTGCCCGGCCCATCGCCGAGCAGTGTGTGAGGCTCCGCACCGCGTGCTGCGCGGGGCTCTGGGCCGGTCACCGCGCCGGACTGATCGCCAGGCTCTGCGCCGGGTTGTGTGCCTGCGTCCTTCGCGCGTTGGTGAAGGCGTTCGCTCCGGGAAGCCTGCTTCACCGCCGCCGCGATGCGTTCTACGTCGCCCCGTTCGCCGGGCGGCAGCGGCGCTCCGACCGACTCCCTCATGGCAGCGGCCTCGCCCAGCGACCGCCCGGCCTCCTCGTGCTGCCCGCCGAGCGCCAGTGCGCCCGCCAGGCCCTCCAGCGCCAGGGCGATGGCCCGCGGATCGCCCACCCTGCGGGCCACCGCCAGACCCTGGCGCTGCAGGTCCAGCGCGCCCGCCGCGTCGCCGCGCTGCTCGGCGACGAACCCCAGCTCGGCCAGGATCAGGGCCGCGCCGGGATCGCCGTTCACGTCCTCGACCCAGCCCAGCCAGGCGCGCAGCCGCCGCTCCGCCTCGTCCAGCCGTCCCTGCCTGCGCGCCCCCAGCGCCAGGCCCAGCTCGGCGAACTCCTCCGCCGGCCGGTTCGACTGCGCCACGGCCAGCAGCCGCGCCCGTTCGTGATAGTCGTCGGCCCGCGTGTGGTCGCCGGTCAGCATCGCGATACGGCCCAGCCGGGACAGCGCGTCCGACACCGAGCTCCACAGCTCCAGCTCCTCCGCCATGCCCAGGATCTCCCGGCGCAGCGCCATGGCCCGGTCGTAGTCGCCGGTGATCTCGGCCAGCATCGCCAGGTTCTCCGCCGCCCGCAACTCGCCCCACCGGTCACCGGTCCGCCTGAACAGCGCCAGCCCCTGCTCGGCGTGCTCGCGCAGCCCGGCCAGATCGCCCCGCAGCGCGGAGTGACGGGCCAGCACGGTCAGCGCGGCGGCCGTGCCCCAGGTGTCGTCCAGCTCGCGAAACTCCGCCAGCGCCGCCGCCAGCAGCGCCTCGCTGGCCGCGGCTTCCTCGTAACCGAGCAGCGCGAACCCCGCGAACCACCGAGCGGTGGCCCGCCTACGCGGGTCCTCGATCGCCGCGAACCACTCCCGATCCAGAGACACGAGCCGCCCCGCCAACAGCTGAAACCCAGCCAGCCACACCTCGGCCTCAGCCGCGCCCCGATCGCCGGGACGCACCTTGACCCCCGCCGTTCCCTGATCGCCGGGACGAGCCACGGACAGGGCCGACTCCAAGGCCCTACGACCTTCACCCAGTCTGCCGCGCAGCACCCAGTACCAGGCCATGGAGTTCACCAGCCGGAGCGCATCGCCGGGGATGCCCTCGCGCACCGCCGCCTCCAGTGCCGTCCTGAGATTCGCGGCCTCGCCGTCCAGACGTATGAGTGCGCCGCACTGCTCGGGTCCGCGCAGGCGCGGCTCCAGCTGAACGGCCAGGGCGGTGTAGTAACGGAGGTGCCTGAGCCGTACGGCGGTCAGCTCACCGGCCTCCTCCAGCCGCTCCTGGCAGTAGGCGGCCACCGACTCCAGCAGCCGATACCGCGGCTCCGCCCCCTCACCCGCCGGCCCGTGACCCGGCTCCTGGGCGGGGACGCGGGTCACCAGCGAGCGATCGACCAGGCGGGCCAGCAGGCCGAGCACGTCCAGGCCAGGCTCGGCGCAGACCTCCTCGGCCGCCTCCAGCGTGCAGCCGTCGGCGTGCACGGACAGCCGCCGCAGCACCACCCGCTCGGCGTCCGACAGCAGCTCCCAGCTCCAGTCGATCATCGCCCGCAATGTCTGCTGCCTGGCCGGCGCGCCGCGCAGCCCGGAGGCGAGCAGGCGGAAGCGGTCGTCGAGCCGCTCGGCGAGCTGTCGCGGGGTCAGCGCCCGCATCCTGGTGGCGGCCAGCTCCAGAGCCAGCGGGATACCGTCCAACCGCGCACAAATCTCCGCCACATGATCGTCGACCCCCACGTCATCTCGGGTGTCGATCCCAGTGCCGAGCTCTGAACCGGTCCCCGCACCGGTCCTTACCGGGGTTGTGGTGGGGGTCTTGAGACCGGCTCGGGTTGTGAAGAGTTCGATGGCGGCCGCGCGGTCGAGCGGCGGCACGCTCCACAGAGCCTCGCCCTCGATCCGCAGTGCCTCCTGGCTGGTGGCGAGGATGCGCAGTACGGGGGCGGCCCGCAGGAGCCGGTCGGCCAGCGCCGCCACCTGTTCGACGACGTGCTCGCAGTTGTCCAGCACCAGCAGCGTCCGCCCGGACCGCAGGGTGCCGGGGAGGCGGTCCAGGATGCCGCCGGGGGCGTCGTCACGCACGCCCAGCACGTCGGCGATCGCCTCGGCCACCTCGACGACCCCCGCCCCCGCCCCGAGCGAGGCCAACTCCACCAGCCACACCCCACCGTCGATGCTCTCACCGTCGATGCCCTCACCGTCGGAGTCGCCGCCGTCGGAGTCGCCGCCGTCCAAGCGCTTGGCCGCCATGGTGAAGCGGGAGCCGGCACTGGGCCCGGTGCCGAGCCCGACGCCGGGATCGACGCGGGGATCGGCGCGGGGATCGGCGCGGGGATCGGCGCGGGGATCGGCGGCGGCCAGGGCGAGGCGGGTTTTGCCGACGCCTCCAGGGCCGGTGAGGGTGACGAGGCGGTTGGCGCGCAGTAGGGCTCGTACCTCGGTCACCGCCTCGTAGCGTCCCACCAGGCGGGTCAGTGGCGCGGGGAGGTTCGTGCGGGGTCTCGCGGAAGGCGCGGCGAGGGCCGGGTCTCGCGACAGGATCGACTGGTGCAGGGCAGTCAGCTCAGGCCCGGGGTCGAGCCCCAGCTCATCCGCCAGCAGTCGCCGCAGTTCCCGGTGGCTCGCCAGGGCCTCGCTCTGCCGTCCGGCCAGGTAGAGCGCCCGTACGTGGGCGGCGCGGAGCCGTTCCCGTAGCGGATGGGCGGCGACGAGGGCGGCCAGGTCGGCGGCGAGCAGGCCGTGCTCGCCCACCGCCAGTGGTTCCTCGGCCAGCTCCTCCTCGGCCACCAGTCGCTGCTCGTCCAGCCGCGCCACGGCCGCGCGGGCGAACGGCTCGTCGGCGAACTCCGCGTACGCTCCGCCGCGCCACAGCCCTAGGGCCTCGCGCAGCAGCGAGGCGCGTACCTCCAGGTCATTCGTGCGCTGGGCGCGCCCGAGCAGCGCCTCGAAGCGGCCGGCGTCCACGGACCCGGGCTCGGCCCGCAGCACGTAGCCAGGCGCCCGGTACGCCACCAGCTCCCGTTCGCCCAGGGCCCGGCGCAGTTGCGAGACCTTGACCCGCAGCGCGGCGGCGGCCCCGGCTGGCGGGCGGCCGTTCCAGAGGTCGTCGATCAGCCGGTCGGCGGAGACGGGCCGGCCGGCGTGGATGAGGAGCACGGCCAGCAGCGCCCGGACCTTGACCTCCGGCACGTGGACCGGCCGCCCGTCCGACGTCCGTACCACGAGCGGCCCCAGCACCCCGAACCGCATCCGCCGCCTCTCCATGACCGACATAACCAACCCAGAACCCGACCATAACCGCCCACCACCAGAGTGGGACGCATCTCCCAATCCACAGGGGGATCCGTCTCTCCCCTTCGCAGGGCGAGACGCGTCTCCCTCATTCGCAGGGGGACGCGTCTCTCCCGTCCGGAGGGTGGGCCGCGTCTTCCTCATCCACAGAGGGGAAACGTGTCTCTCCCATGCTCAGGGCGCGGGCGCGTCTCCACTCCTTCGTAGAGGGGGGACATGTCTCTCCCCTCTACAGGTGTGGACGCATCCCTCTCATTCCATAAGGAACGCTGATATGTCGGAAAATATCTCCTTTCTCGGTCTCGGGCTCATGGGCACCGCCCTCGCCAGCAGCCTCCTGGCCGCCGGCCACCACGTCACCGTCTGGAACCGCACCCCATCCAAGGCCGAGCCCCTGGTCGCCGAGGGCGCCGTCTACGCGGACACCCCGGACAAGGCCGTGGGCGCGAGCACTCTGGTGATCGTCTGCCTGCTCGACCACGCGTCGGTCACGCAGACCCTGGACGGCACGCCGCTGGCGGGCCGGGCCGTGGTGAACCTCACCAACGGCCGTCCCGTCGAGGCCAGGCAGACGGCGGACTGGGTGGCCGAGCGCGGCGGCGACTATCTGGGCGGCGGCATCATGGCCGTCCCCCCGATGATCGCCAAGCCGGGCGCGCTCATCCTCTACAGCGGCTCCCGTACGATCTACGACCGGTACGAGCCGGTGCTGTCGGTAGTGGCCGAGCCCCGGTTCACGGGCGCGGACCCCGAGTCGGCGCCGCTGCTCGACATGGCCATGCTGACCGGCATGTACGGCCAGATCGCCGGTTTCCTGGAGGCCGCCGCCCTGGTGAGGTCCGCCGGGCTGCCGCTGCGCGACTTCGTCGCCACGCTGCTGACCCCGTGGCTGAACGCGATGGTCGCCCAGCAGGCCACCTGGGTCGACAGCTTCGAGTCGGGCGACCACAGCACGGAGGTGTCCAACCTGGAGATCAACCGGGCGGGCCTGGAGAACCTGGTCCGCACCTTCCGCGAGCAGGGCGTCAAGCCGGACCTGCTGCTGCCGCTGAAGACCGTCATCGACCAGCGCACCGCCCGGGGGCTGGGGAACGAGGGCCTGTCCGGCCTGATCGAAGAGCTCTGAGAGAAGAGCCCCGAGAGAAGAGCCCTGCGAGAAGGGCCCTGCGAGAAGAGCTCTGATCGCGCACGGGGCGCACCACTCCAGGCGCCGGGCCTGAGCTCGGACGTCAGGTCGTGCGGGGGCGGAAGGCGGCCAGTGGGATCGGCAGCCACGAGGGGCGGTTGCGGGCCTCGTACACGACCTCGTACACCGCCTTCGACAGCTCGAACGCCCGCAGCAACGCGGCGTCCGCATGATCGATCACGCCGCCGCCCTCGATGTACCCGTCCAGGAAGGCGGCCCGGTTGCGGTCGGCCCACTCCTGGGCCCGGGGCTCCAGCTCCGCGGCCTGGGAGTGCCCGGCCAGCAGGTGCCTGGCCGCGTAGTCGAACGAGCGCAGCATCCCCGCCACGTCACGCAGCGGCGAGTACAGCGCCCGGCGCTCGTTCAGCGGCTGGCCCGGTTCGCCCTCGAAGTCCAGGATCACCCAGTCGGTGGGCGTGCGCATGACCTGGCCGAGGTGGTAGTCGCCGTGAACCCGCTGCACGGGCACCGCGCTGGTGAGCAGCTCCACCTGGTGGTAGACCTGCTCGATGAAGCTCACGTGCTCGCGCAGCTGGGGCACCTCGGCCACGGACAGCCCGAGCCGCCGCCGGAACGACTCGGCCATCCGCTTGACCTCGTGCACCTCGATCACGCCCGTGGGGAATGCCTCGGCCAGCTCGTGGTGCACGCGCGCCGTGGCCGTGCCCAGCCGGCGCGACTCCGCGGCGAAGTTCCCGCCCGCCTCGCTGGCCGGCACCTGGGGCAGGCTGGCGTACAGGTCGCGGACGCTGGTCAGGGCCAGGTCCCAGCCGTCGTTGGCGGGGGAGAGGAACTCCTGCATGATCGCCAGCGTGGTGCCCGTGCCGTCGAGGTCGGTCTCGATCCAGCCGTACGGGCGCGCGATGTGCGGGGCGTTCCTGGCGGCCAGGGCGGTGATGATCTCCAGCTCCGGGTTGACCCCGGGGATGAGCCGGCGGAAGAGCTTGCAGATGTAGGCGTCCCCGTACACGAGCGAGGTGTTGGACTGCTCGGCCCCCAGCACCACGCTGCGCGGGGAGGTGTCGATGGTGACGCCGGGCACGGGGCGCATGCGCAGGCCCCCGCGGGTCTCGTCGTGGGCCATGCCGTCGAGGAGCAGGCCCATGCGGTCCGCGTCGTGGACGGCGTCGTAGAGGTAGGACTCGCCGATGGTCCCGATGAGGGCGTGGTTCAGGCGGTCGGGGATCTCGTTCCGCTCGCCCAGCAGCACCTGGTAGCGGTCGCGCGAGCCCTCCTGCCACACGGCGATGATCAGATGTCGCAGTCCGGGCGACAGCTCGACGTCGGAGTCGATCGACAGCTGGTCGATCGGGCGCCCCTTGCCGCCGAACCAACGCTGGCGGCCGATCCATGCGGCAAGGAGCTCCTCAAGCACGTCCTACTCCTCCTGGGTGATGGCCGGCGGGAGTGTGAACCAATAGAACCCATGCCCGGGAAGCGTCAAAAGATACGGAAGTTCGCCAATTGCCGGAAATGGTACGCCTCCCATGGTTTCCACAGGGGAGACGCCCACAAACCTCCGCAGGTCGAGTTCGACGGGTTGCGGGAATCGTGACAGGTTGTTCACGCAGAGCATCCGGTCGTCGCCCAGTTCCCTGACGAAGGCGAGCACGCTCGGGTTGGAGGAGTTGAGCTCCGCGTAGCCGCCCAGCCCGAAGACGGGGTGACGCTTGCGAATCTCGATCATGCGCCGGGTCCAGTGCAGCAGCGAGCCCGCGTTCTTCTGCTGGGCCTCGACGTTGATGCCCTGGTAACCGTAGATCGGGTCCATGATGACCGGCAGGTAGAGCCGGCCCGGGTCGCAGTCGGAGAAGCCCGCGTTGCGGTCGGGGTCCCACTGCATGGGCGTACGCACGCCGTCGCGGTCGCCGAGCCAGATGTTGTCGCCCATGCCGATCTCGTCGCCGTAGTAGAGCACGGGGGATCCGGGCAGCGACAGGAGCAGGGCGGTGAAGAGCTCGATCTGGTTGCGGTCGTTCTCCAGCAGAGGCGCGAGGCGGCGGCGGATGCCGACGTTGGCCCTCATGCGGGGGTCTTTGGCGTATTCGGTGTACATGTAGTCGCGTTCTTCGTCCGTGACCATTTCGAGCGTCAGCTCGTCGTGGTTGCGGAGGAAGATCCCCCACTGGCAGTTTTCCGGAATTTTCGGTGTTTGTGCCAAAATTTCGGAAATGGGGTAGCGCGATTCCCGGCGGACGGCCATGAAGATGCGCGGCATGAGCGGGAAATGGAAGGCCATGTGGCATTCGTCGCCGCCACCGACCGGATCGCCGAAATACTCCACGACGTCCGACGGCCACTGGTTCGCCTCGGCCAGCAGCACGCGGTCGGGGAACAGCCGGTCGACCTCCGACCGGATCGACTTGAGGTATTCGTGCGTCCGCGGCAGGTTCTCGCAGTTGGTGCCCTCCTCCTCGAAGAGGTAGGGGACCGCGTCCAGCCGGAACCCGTCGATGCCCAGGTCCAGCCAGAAGCGCAGTACCTCCAGCATCGCCTCCTGCACGTCCGGGTTCTCGTAGTTGAGGTCCGGCTGGTGGTGGAAGAAGCGGTGCCAGTAGTACTGGCCGCGGACGGGGTCGTAGGTCCAGTTGGACGTCTCGGTGTCGATGAAGATGATCCGGGCGTCCTGGTACTTCTCATCCGTGGACGACCAGACGTAGAAGTCGCCGTACGGTCCCTCGGGGTCGTGCCGGGACGCCTGGAACCAGGGATGGGCGTCACTGGTGTGGTTCATGACGAGGTCGGCGATGACGCGCATGCCGCGCTTGTGGGCCTCGTCGACCAGTTTCACGAAGTCCCCGAGGTCGCCGAACTCGGGCAGGATCTTCATGAAGTCGGCGATGTCGTATCCGCCGTCGCGCAGCGGCGACTCGTAGAGCGGCAGCAGCCAGAGGCAGTCCACGCCGAGCCACTGCAGATAGTCGAGCTTGCTGATGAGACCTCTGATGTCGCCGGTCCCGTCGCCGTTGGAGTCGGCGAAACCCCTGATCAGGACCTCGTAGAAAACCGCCCGCTTGTACCAATAGGGGTCGCGCGGCTTTTCCTCGTCAAAGGTGTTGGGAATGGGTGTGGAGCTCATGAGCCGCCCCGCAGGTGGCTCATGACGGAGGCGCTATCACACACGTTGAAGACTCCCCGCTGAATTCAGTTCTTACCGTGGCGCGGCTCGGACGGTGAGAATGTGGGCAGGCTGGATATGGGGGTCGAGGCGTACGTAGTTACGCTGCCTCCAGCGGTAGGACTCTCCGGAGAGTTCGTCGTCGACGACGAACTCCGCGTTCCAGTCGAGACCTATGGCGGGCAGGTCCAGATCCACCGTCGCCTCGTGGGTGTGGTGCGGATCCAGATTGATGACCGCCAGAACGACGTCGCCCAGGCCCTGCCTTCGTGTGGCGGGATCATAGGCGCCGGGAAGTCGTTTCGAGAAGCAGACGATGTCCGGTTGGTCGACCCTGTGGAACCGTAGGTTACGCAATTCCTGCAGCGCCGGATGCGCTCTTCGGAACAAATTGAGATGGGTGATGAAGGGGGCGAGGCTCCATCCTTCGCGCTCAGCCGTCACCCAATCGCGGGGTTTGTATTGATACTTCTCGCTATCCAGATATTCCTCGCTTCCCGGGCGCACCGGCACGTTCTCCCCGAGCTCGTACCCGGAATAGACACCCCAGGCGGGCGAGGCGAGCGCGGCCAGCACCGCCCTGATCTTGAACGCCGGGACGCCGCCGTGTTGCAGGTATTCGTGGAGAATGTCCGGAGTGTTGACGAACAGGTTGGGCCGCAGGTAACTCGACGTCTCCTGGGCGAGCTCCGTGAGGTAGGACTCCACATCGTATTTGGAGTTTTTCCAGGTAAAATATGTATATGACTGGTGATAGCCGGTCTTGGCCAGCATGCGCATCATCGCCGGCCGGGTGAACGCCTCCGACAGGAAGATCACGTCGGGGTCGGTGCGATGGACGTCCGCCAGCAGCCGCTCCCAGAAGGCCACGGGCTTGGTGTGCGGGTTGTCCACCCGGAAGATGCGCACCCCGTGGTCCATCCAGTGCCGCAGCACCCGCTTGACCTCGTTGTAGATCCCCTCGGGGTCCTTGTCGAAGTTGATCGGGTAGATGTCCTGATATTTCTTCGGCGGGTTCTCGGCGTACGCGATCGAGCCGTCCGCCCTGACCGTGAACCACTCGGGGTGCTCCTTGACCCACGGGTGGTCGGGAGAGCACTGCAGGGCGAAGTCGAGCGCGATCTCCATGCCCAGCTCGCGGGTACGGCCGACGAACACGTCGAAGTCGTCGAGCGTGCCCAGGTCGGGATGCACGGCGTCGTGGCCGCCGTCCTCGGAGCCGATCGCCCAGGGAGAGCCGGGCTCGTCGGGCTCGGGGCTGAGCGTGTTGTTGCGCCCCTTGCGGTACGTCGTGCCGATCGGGTGGATGGGCGGCAGGTAGACGACGTCGAAGCCCATCTTGGCGATGGCGGGCAGCCGCTTGGCCGCAGTCTGGAAATTTCCGGACTTGGAGATGCCGTTCTCGTTCACCACCGCCCCTTCCGACCTGGGGAAGAACTCGTACCAGGAGCCGTAGAGCGCCCTGCGCCGGTCCACCCTGATCTTGTGGGACTTCGACCTGGTCACCAGCTCGCGGAACGGATGCGCCTCCAGCAACGCCGCGGTCTCGGGCAACTGGACGATCGACAACCGCGCCCGTGGGTCCAGGTCCTCGTCACGCAGCGTCGCGGAGATTGACAGCAGCGCCGCGCGATGGCCGCAGTTGGTGGCGCCGTTGCCGTTCTGCCTGGTCCGGCCGTCACGCGTGGCCTTGCCGGCCGGGGCGACCTGGCCGCCCGCGCAGTCGGCGGGCCGCACGGCCTTGGCCGCCCGCTCGAACAGCCGGGCGCCCTCCTCGCACATGAGATCGACGTCCATGCCGCGCGGGATCTTGATCTCGGCGTCATGCAGCCACGTGCCGATCGGATCACTCCAAGCCTCCACGCGGAACAGCCAGTCGCCCTCGGCCGGCAGGCATACGTCGACACCCCAGCGATCGGTGCCGGGCGCGAGCTCGCGCATCGGTCTCAGGCGCCCGCGCTGCCCGTCGGGCGAGGTCAGCACCACGCCCGACGCCACGGCGTCGTGGCCCTCTCTGAACACGGTCGCCGAGACCTGGAAGGTCTCGCCGGCGACCGCCTTCGCGGGCCATTGCCCGCAGTCGACGACGGGGGAGATGTCCGTGATGGGAATTCGTCCGATCATCGCATTCAAGGGTTTGCGGCGGCACTCCCGGTACCGCCGGAGGCTTTCCCTGGCAGGAACGATCCTTGCAGATAAATTGTGGACAGCAGCGGATAGACCTCCCTTGTGTGTCTGCGGGAAGGTCCAACAACCTGGAAAGTTGCCCCAATAGTCCCTCTTCATGCTTGTTCCCGGAAGGGGTTTGAAGGGGCTTGATGGGGGTGAAGGACTCAGAGGTCCCTCCTAGCCCGTAGGGTGCAGAAACGTGAGAGCTATCCGCCGGTTTACCGTCCGCACCGTCCTGCCCGCGGAGCTGGCCGCCCTCGGCGAGCTTGTCCAGAATCTGCGGTGGTCATGGCACCCCGAGACGATGGACCTCTTCGCGGAGGTCGACGCCGGCCTGTGGGAACAGGTCGGCCACGATCCCGTGGCCCTGCTCGGCGCTGTCAGCCCGGCCAGGCTGAGCGAGCTCGCGGCCGATCGGCGCTTCCTGCGCCGCCTCGCCGACGCCGCGGACGACCTGCGCGAATACATGACCTCTCCGCGCTGGTACCAGACGCTGCCCGACAGCGCCCGGGCCATCGCCTACTTCTCTCCCGAGTACGGCATCGCCGCCGCGCTGCCGCAGTACTCCGGGGGCCTCGGCATCCTGGCCGGAGACCACCTCAAGGCCGCCAGCGACCTCGGCGTGCCGATCCTCGCGGTGGGCCTGCTCTACCGCCACGGCTACTTCACCCAGTCCCTGTCGCCCGAGGGCTGGCAGCTTGAGCACTACCCGTCGCTCGACGCGGGCGGTCTGCCGCTGACCCTGCTGAAGGACGCCGAGGGCACGCCGGTCAAGATCCGCCTGGGCCTGCCCGACGAGCGCGAGCTGCACGCCCAGGTGTGGGTGGCCCAGGTCGGCCGGGTGCCGCTGCTGCTGCTCGACTCCGACGTGGCCGAGAACGACGCGGCGGCCAGGGACATCACCGACCGCCTCTACGGCGGCGGCACCGACCACCGGCTCATGCAGGAGCTGCTGCTCGGGGTCGGCGGCGTCCGCGCGATCAGGGCCTACTGCAAGATCACCGGCCACGCCGAGCCCGAGGTCTTCCACACCAACGAGGGCCACGCCGGGTTCCTCGGCCTGGAGCGCATCCGCGAGCTCACCGAGGCGCGGATGTCGTTCGACGAGGCGCTGGAGGCGGTGCGCGCCGGCACGGTGTTCACCACGCACACCCCGGTTCCGGCGGGCATCGACCGCTTTCCGATCGACATGATCGAGCGGCACTTCGGCGGGGCGGGCGCCTGGCCGACCGTGCCGGTCGAGCGGATCCTGGCGCTGGGCAAGGAGCCCGACCCCAGCCGGTTCAACATGGCGGTCATGGGCATGCGGCTGGCCCAGCGCGTCAACGGCGTGTCCGTGCTGCACGGCGAGGTCAGCCGCGACATGTTCAAAGATCTTTGGCCGGGATTCGATCTGGACGAGGTGCCGATCGGATCGATCACCAACGGCGTGCACGCACCGACCTGGGTCGGCAGGGAGTTCATGGAGCTGGCCGGGCGCGAGCTGCCCTCCCTGCTGGAGCGGGCCCGCGGCTGGGAGCACATCCAGAAGATCTCCGACGCCGACATCTGGCAGATCCGCGGCACGCTGCGCAAGCGGCTGGTCGAGGGCGCCCGCGTACGCCTGCGCAGGTCGTGGCGCGAGCGCGGGGCCTCCGACGCCGAGCTCGGCTGGATCGACGACACGCTCGACCCCGACGTGCTGACGATCGGGTTCGCCCGGCGGGTGCCGTCGTACAAGCGGCTCACGCTCATGCTGCGCGATCCCGCACGGCTGACCGAGCTGCTGCTCGATCCCGACAAACCCGTACAGATCGTGATCGCCGGCAAGGCCCACCCGGCCGACGAGGGCGGCAAGAAGCTGATCCAGCAGATCATCAAGTTCGCCGACCGGCAGGACGTCCGCCACCGCATCGTCTTCCTGCCCGACTACGACATGACCCTCGGCCAGCTCATGGTGCAGGGCTGCGACGTCTGGCTGAACAACCCGCTGCGCCCGCTGGAGGCCTCTGGCACGTCGGGGATGAAGTCCGCGCTGAACGGCGGGCTCAACCTGTCGATCCGCGACGGCTGGTGGGACGAGTGGTACGACGGCACCAACGGCTGGGCCATCCCCACCGCCGACGGGGTGGCCAACCCCGACCGGCGCGACGAGCTGGAGGCTGCCGCCCTCTATGACCTGATCGAGCATGAGGTGTCCGACCGCTTCTACGACCGCGGCCCCGACGGCCTGCCGCGCCGGTGGATGGAGATGGTCAAGCACACGCTGGCCTCGCTCGGGCCCAAGGTGCTGGCCGGACGCATGCTGCGCGACTACGTGGTGACGCTCTACAACCCGGCCGCCGCCTCCGCCCGCGCGCTCAGCGCCGACTCCTACGCGCCGGCCAAGGCGTTCGCCGCCTGGCGGGTCCGGGTGAACCGGGCCTGGCCGGGCGTGCGGGTCGAGCACGTCGAGGCGGCCGGCGTGGGCGACACCCCGGAGGTCGGAGCCTCGATCGAGCTGCACGCCACCATCGCGCTCGGTGACCTGGAGCCCGGCGACGTGCTGGTCCAGGCCGCCTACGGCAAGGTCGGGCCGCACGACGAGCTGGTGCACCCGGTCTACTCCACGCTGTCGGTCTCGTCGGTGGACGACGACGGGCGGGCCCACTACACCGGCGCGGTGCCGCTCGACCGTACGGGCGCGTTCGGTTACACCGTGCGAGTCGTCCCGCACCACCCGCTGCTGGCCACCCCGGCCGAGCTGGGCCTGATCACCGTGCCCGAGGAACCGGCGGGCATGACGAACGGAACATTGCGCTGACAAGCGGCATAATCACAGGGTGGACGACAGCGGGAACGGCCTGCGGGCCGACACTCTGGTGGCCACGGTTCGCGGTGTGCTGCCGTCGCTGACGCCAGCCGCCCAGACCGTGGCCCGCCTCATTCTGGAAGACCCCGCGACGGTGGCGAGGAGCACCATCACCGAGCTCTCCGCCGCCTCCGGCACGAGTGAGGCGACGATCGTGCGCACCGCCCGGTTGCTCGGCTTCGCCGGATATCCGCAGCTCAGGCTGGCCTTAGCCGCGGCCGCCGCGCAGCCGGACCGGCTGGTGCCCGGCGACCTCGCGCCCGACGACCCGCTGTCGGAGGTCATCCAGAAGGTGGCCAGGGCCGAGTCGGAGGCGATCAACGACACCGTCGCCCAGCTCACCTCCGAACGGCTCGGCCTGGTCGTCGACGCCATCGTCGGCGCCCGGCGGATCGACGCCTACGGGGTCGGCGCCTCCGGGCTGGTGGCCGAGGACGTCGCCCAGAAGCTGCTGCGCATCGGTCTGTCCAGCCACGCCTTCCAGGACGCGCACCTGGCGCTGACCAGCGCCGTGCTGCTCAAGGACGGCGACGTGGCCATCGGCATCAGCACCTCCGGCGAGACCCCCGACGTGATCGAGCCGCTGAGCCGGGCCAAGGAGGCCGGGGCCACCACGGTCGCGATCACCAACAACCCCCGCTCGTCCATCGCGGAGCTGGCCGAACACGTGCTGATCTCGGCCGGGCGCGAGACGGAGTTCCGTCCCGGCGCCCTGGCCAGCAGGATCAGCCAGCTCCTCGTCGTCGACTGCGTGTTCGTCGGCGTCGCCCAGCGTACGTTCGACTCCTCTCAGGAGGCGCTCGCGAGCACCAGGCGCGCCGTCAAGGAGTTCACCCGGAGAACGTCACCCGCACGTCGTCAGCCTTGACGAACATCACGCGGTGGCCGAACTGGATCTGCAGGTACTTCGTCTTGCCCCGCACGACCTTGTGGTCCTCCAGGTTGAAGGTGACCGCGCGGTAGTACTCGGTGGCCGCCTGGCCGGCGAGCGTGTACTTCTCGCCCGCCGAGAACGTGTACTGCAGCGGCGTCACCGCCTGGTACGGGATGCCCTCCGGATAGGCCGACTCCTCCGGGTAGGCCCGGCCGAACACCGGCACCGTCGCCTTGCCCGGCTTCGGCGTGACCACCAGCCCCATCGACGGGACGGCGGTCGGAGCGCTCCTTGGGTTGTGGAACCACGCCTTCTGCCCGAGGTACCAGATGGCCGTCCAGTCACCCTGGCGCTCGGCCACGGCGAAGCGCTGGCCGGTGCTGGCGCGGGCGCTGTGGTCGTAGACGCTGTAGAGGGAGTCGCCGGTCGGGTGCTTGCCGATGTCCTTGACCAGCGGCGCGTCCTCGCGCGGCTCGGTGCGCAGCCAGACGGTGTGGGCGCTGGTCGGCGGGCAGTCCGCCTCCGGGTTCTGGCGGTCACAGCCGTAGAAGTGCGGCTTGTTCGTGGCGAAGTCCGGCTTGATCATGACCGAGCCGGCCCTGGGACCGCCGAACGCGTGCAGCGGCGCGCCCATGAGCTGGAAGTAGTGCGCCCAGTCCCAGAACGGGCCCGGGTCCTCGTGCATGCCGCGCACGGTCGTCGGCAGGGTGCCGGAGACGTTGTCGTGGCCCAGGATGTGGGCGCGGTCGAGCGGCACGCCGTGCCGCAGCGCCAGGTAGCGGACCAGGCGGGCGGACGAGCGGTACATCGCCTCGGTGAACCAGGTGCTGCCCTCGGCCAGGAAGCCCTCGTGCTCGATGCCGATGGACTTGGCGTTGACGTACCAGTTGCCGGCCTGCCAGGCGACGTCCTTGGTCTTGATGTGCTGGGCGATGTGGCCGTCGGAGGAGCGGACGGAGTAGTGCCAGCTCGCGCCGTAGTTGGGGTCCTGGTTGAGGCGGATGGAGGGCAGGAAATATCCCTCCATGTCGTGGATGATGATGTATTCGACCTTCTGGCTGGACGGCCGGTTCGCCAGGTCGTAGTGCCCGTAGTCGTCGTTCGGCAGCTCCTGGTACGCGGACGGGATCCACTCACAGGAGATCGAGGCCGGGCACTCGATGCCGTCGGGGCGCACCGGCGGGCGCAGGCCGAGCTTCTCCAGCCACTTCTCGATCTTCGTCAGGCCCGGCACGGCCGGCAGGGCGACCCGCTGACCGTCGTCGGTCGTGCGCGCGGCCCCTTCCTTGATCGTGGCGAAGACCTCGTCGGCGAAGAACTTGGCCGCCCCCGACTCCTCGGCGCCGGAGTACTTCGCCACGGCGCCGTACCACTGGCCGGGGTCCTCGCTCAGCGGCGCGCCCAGCGTCTTCTGGTAGTCGGCCAGCAGCGCGGCTCCGCCGCGGATGTTGGCGGCGTCGTCGGTACGCAGCCGCTCGTGGCTCTCGCCGGTCAGCGCGGCGGCGCGTTCCATCGTTCGCAGCGAGGCCGGGATCTCGGCCGGCGCCGGTCGCTCGGCCGGGGGCGCGAGGGGGCGGGTGTCGTCGCCGCGGGCGTCCTCCTCGCCCTCGTCGTGATGGTTGGAGGAGGTGAAGGCGGCGGCGTCGGTCAGGTGCATGGGCCCGAACCCGGCGTCGCTGGAGGGCCGGCCGGCGTGGGCGTCCCACCGGGACTCAAGGTAGGAGACGCCCAGCAGCACGCTCTCGGGCACCTGGAACTCCTTGGCGGCGGCCGCGAAGGCCTGCTGCCGGTCCGGGGGCTGCTGGGCGTGAGCCGTGCTCATGTTGACTAAGGGCAGCAGGGCGACGAGTGAGGCCGCCATCAGTATTCTGCGCATGAACCACTCCTCGGGAGCTGGGGGGCGCGTCGTGCAGTTCAGCGTCTCAACATTTTCCTTCGCAGGCGAGATCTTTGCGAAGATATTTTTCATCCCTTAACGGGCGTGACCGCCGGACCGGATCCCTTGATCGTCTGGCCGGGTGGCTGAACCGGGTGGTCGCTCAATCGGGGCGGTCACCGTGGCGGGCGGCAACCGGTGGTCGCTCAACTGAGGTGATCGCCGTGTCGGGTGGCCGAACGGCGGTCGCTCAATTGGCGTGATCACCGTGCCAGGACCGCCACAGGGACGCGTACGCGCCGCCCGCCGCGACCAGCTCCTCGTGTGTGCCCAGCTCGGTCAGCCGCCCGTCCCGCATGACCGCCACCCGGTCCGCGTCATGAGCCGTCTGGAGGCGGTGGGCGATGGCGATGACCGTACGGCCCTCCAGCACCGCGGCCAGGGCGCGCTCCGTGTGGCGGGCCGTACGCGGATCCAGCAGCGCGGTCGCCTCGTCCAGGATCAACGTGTGCGGGTCGGCCAGCACCACGCGAGCCAGGGCCAGCTGCTGGGCGCGCGCGCCGTCCGGGTGGTGCGGCCCGTGGCGCAGGTCGGTGTCCAGCCCGTCGGGCAGCTCGTCGAACCAGTCGGCGCCCACGGCGGCCAGCGCCGCGCGCAGGTCGGCGTCGGTGGCCTCGGGGGCGGCGATCTGGAGGTTGTCCCGTACGGTGCCCAGGAACACGTGGTGCTCCTGGGTGACCAGGACGACCCGCTCACGGAGCAGCCCAGGGGCCAGGTCGGCCACGGGGACGCCGCCGACCGCGACGGAGCCCGTACGAGGGGCGTCCATGCCGGCCAGGAGCCGGCCCAGCGTCGTCTTGCCCGCCCCCGACGGGCCGACGATGGCCAGCCGCTCGCCGGGTCGGACGCTCAGCTCCACCTCGTGCAGCACGTCGGGTCCGCCGTCGTAGGCGTAGGACGCGCGGGAGACCTCCAGCCGATCATCCACGGGCACCGAGGACCCACCGGCCGCCGCGCCCCCCGAAATCCGGCCCTGCCCCTCGGACGCCGGATCCTTGGACACCGGGTCCTCGGATGTCGGGCCCTTGGACGCCGGGCCCGCGGGTGTGGTCCCTGGGGCGGCGCCCAAGCCTTCCACACGGGCGAAGGCGGCGCCGCTGCTCTGCAGCTCCTCCAGCCGTTGCAGGACGATGTTCAGCGGCTCGGAGAGCTGGCGCAGGTAGAGGGCGGAGGCGACCACCGTGCCCAGCGTCATCGCGGACGGGTCCCGCATCGTGAGCGCGCCCCCGACCAGCAGCACGGCCGCCACCGGGATCGCGTACGAGACGTCCACCACCGGGAAGAGCACACTGCGCAGGAACAACGTCCTGGTCCTGGCCCGCCGGGACTCCTCGACCGTCCGCCGGCAGGCCATGAGACGGCGGTGTTCGAGCCTGAGCGCCTGCACGGTGCGGGCGCCCGTCGTGGTGGCGGCCAGTTCCTCGGCCAGTGCCGAGCTGGCGGCGCCCTCCTCCAGATACGCCCCGAGCGCCCGGCGCAGGTACCAGCGGGAGGCGAACCAGATGCCCGACAGCCCGATCACCCCGCACGCGCCGAGCAGCGGGTCCAGCACGAAGACGGCGGCCAGGATGAACAGCGCCTGGACGGAGGCGATGGCCACGTCGGGGCCGGCGTCACGCAGCGTGGTCCCGACCGCCGCCACGTCGGTGGTGCCCCGGGTGGTCAGGTCGCCGGTGCCCGCCCGCTCGACCACCGAGGCGGGCATGGCCAGCGCGCGCTCGGTGAACTGCTCGCGGATCCTGGCCAGCGTACGTTCGCCGAACCGATGGCCGACGTAGCTCGCGTAACGCGCCAGCAGCAACTGCACCACGGCGCAGCCGAGAATGGCCAGCGCCAGCCGGTCCACCGTGCCGGCGGAGGCGCCGGCCTTGACCTCGTCCACGATGCGGCCGAGCAGCCACGGCGCGCCCAGCCCCGCGACGGCGGCCAGCCCGTTGAGCACGAGCATGGCGCCGAACGCCCGCCCGTCCAAGCGAACGAGCCGCACCGCCGCCTTACGCGTCTGCGCGGGCCCGGCGACAGGCAACCCACCACGCACCCCCAGCGACGCCCGGCTTCCCGGCCGCCCTCCTGCACGGCTCGCCGGGCGGTCTTCTGGGTTGCTCGCCGGGTGGTCTTCTGCGTCGCGTCCCGACTGGTCTCCGGCGTCGTTCACCGGCCGGCCTCCTGTGGTGTGATGCCGGTTCGGCTGCGCGTGCCAGGGCCGGCGGGCACCTCGGCCGGGCCTCCTGTGCCGGGCATGTCGGCCGGACCTCCTGTGCGGGGCCCGCCGGGCGCTCCGGATGGGCGGCCGGAAGGGTGGCCGGAAGTGGGTGGGCCGTCGGTTCGGCCGTTGGTGGTCGTGTCGTCCGGGTTGTCGTCTTCTGCGCCGCGTGAGACCAGCGCCCGGTAGCCGGGCTCCTCGCGCAGCAGATCGTGATGGGTTCCCGAGGCCACGGCCGTTCCGTCGACCAGGTAGTACACCCGGTCGGCGCGGTCCAGGACGAGTGGGGAAGTGCTGGTGACGACCGTGGTGCGGCCGGCTCGTATGGTACGCAGGCGGGCGGCGACCGTGGCCTCGGTGTGGGCGTCCAGGGCCGAGGTGGGCTCGGCGGCGAGCAGGATCTCCGGGTCGGCCAGGAGCGCGCGGGCCAGCCGCACCCGCTGCCGCTGCCCCCCGGACAGGTTGTGGCCCTGGGCGGAGATGGGGGAGTCCAGGCCGTGCGGAAGCGCCTGCACGATGTCCTCGGCCAGGGCCGCGTGCACGGCTCGCTCGACGGCCGCGTCGTCGGGCTCCCGGCTGCCCGCGATGACCTCGCGTAACGTGCCGGCGAACAGGTGGGCCTCGTTGTCCGCCACCAGGATCCGCTCCCGTAGCGCCCCCCGATCGACATCCTCAAGCCGCACCCCACCCCAGGTCACGTACGAAGTGGTCTCGGTATCGAACCCGCCCAGGCGGTCGAGCACCGCCGCCGAGTCCGCCGCTCGCGCGCTGACCAGCGCCGTGATCAGCCCGGGAGTGATCTCCACACCGGACGTCGGATCGTGCAGAGCGGCCGGCGCGGCAGGCGGCGCAAGGTCGGCACCACCCGGCGACGCACCGGTGGGCGCGCCGGCCTCGGGGCGGAGGTTGAGGAAGTGGATGACGCGGCGGGCCGCGACCAGGCCGCGGCTGAGGTCGTAGCCGCCTTCGACGAAGAACGAGACCGGCACCACCAGCACGGCCGCGTACCCGTACAGTGCCACCAGTTCCCCGACCGTGATCTCCCCCTGCGCGGCCATCCGGGCGGCCAGCCACGTCACGCCCCCGAGGAAGAGCGTCGGCAGGCCCACCCCCAGCGCGTGGATCCAGCTCGTCACCGCCCCCACCCGGTACCCCTGCTCGCGCAGCTCCCGCGAGCCGCGCCGGTAGCGGTCGGCGTAGACGTCCTTGCCGCCGATGCCGTTGAGCACCCGCAGCCCGCCGGCGAGGTCGGCGAAGCGGGCGGCGAGTTCGCCCTGCCGTCCTCGATAGGCGGTCTCGGCGCCGCGCAGTCGTCCCAGCAGCGGCCCGAGCACGCCGACCAGCAGCGGCACCCCCAGCAGCACCACGGCGGCGAGCAGCGGTGAGACCGACAGCAGCAGCCCGGCCACCACGACGTAGGCCAGCACCGCCCCGACTCCCGGGCCGGTGATGGTGAGCGTCTGGGCCATCACGGCGGCGTCGGCGGCGCCGATCGTGACGACCTCCCCGGCCGTCACCCGGCCGGGCAGTGACGCGCCGAGCCGGGTCGCGTGCAGGGTCACCGCCTCCACGGTCCGGTAGGAGGCGTCCAGCCGCACCCTCGTCATCGTCCGGTGGCGCATGATCGCCAGCCAGGCGTTCAGCAGCCCCGCGCCGAAGACGGCGGCCACCCACCAGGCCAGTACGGGGTAGCGCCCCGTGGACAGCCCGTCGTCGATGGCCCGCGACAGCAGGTAAGGAGGCAGCGTCAGGCCGACCATCCAGGCGGTCCCCAGCGCCGCCCCGGCCAGGATCCGCGCCCGCTGGCTCGTGACCAGCCACCACAGATAGCGCCCTGGGTCGCGGACGTCGGGAGTTCCCGGATCGATGAGGTCTTCCGCCATGCATCGCACAGTAGCCGGGAGGACCGACGGTCTCGCGGCCAGGTCAGGGCACCAGTACGACCTTGCCCGTGGTCCGCCTCGACTCCAGCGCCGCGTGCGCCGCCGCGGCCTCGGCGAGCGGGAACGTCTGCACGGCCGGCACGAGCGTGCCCTCGGCCGCCGCCGCCAGCGCCCTGACCTCGTACGCCGGACGTTCGGCTTGCTGACCGAGCAGGAGCAGCAGGGCGTTGGTCACGCTCAGCCCGCGCGAGGCGACCAGTCCCGGGTCCGGCTCGATGGGCCGCTGGGAGGCGTTGCCGATGGTGAGGCACCGGCCCCCGTCCGCGAGCAGCTCGAACGCCGCCCGCGCCCGGTCCCCGCCCACCCCGTCGAGCAGCGCGGTGACCTTCCTGCCGCCGAGCAGGTCGGCGACCCGCTGCTCCCAGCCGGGCTCGTCGTAGTCGACGGCGAGGTCCGCGCCCAGCTCGCGCACGGCGGCCACCTTGGCCGGCCCGCCCGCCGCGCCGATCACGTGGCAGCCCAGGCGGCGGGCGTACTGGACGAGGAGCCGGCCGACGCCGCCGGCCGCCGAGGTGACGAGGACCACGTCGGCGGAGCTCAGCGCGGCCACGTCGAGGAAGTGCAGCGCGGTGACCCCCGTGACGATCATGGCGACGGCGGACGCGTGATCGACGCCGTCGGGGACGCGGTGCAGGGCCGTCAGGTCGGCCACCGCCAGCTCGGCGTACCCGCCGGGCCGCCCGCCCGAGGTCACGACGTCACGCCCGATCCAGGCGGGGTCCACGTCCGGTCCCACGGCGTCCACGGTGCCGGCCACCTCGCCGCCGAAGATCGACGGCAGCTCGGGCAGCGGCGGCAGCGGCGTCTGCGAGTCGCTGGTCCCGCCCTTGCGCAGCATCGTCTCGACCAGGTGCACGCCGGCCGCCTTGACAGCGATGCGCACCTGGCCGGGGCCCGGCTCGGGATCGGGGACGACCTCGTAGCTGAGGTTCTCGGCCGGGCCGAAGGAGTGCAGGACGACGGCGTGCATGGGTGGCTCCCTGAAAGTCGGTGTCGTGCCCACCCTTCCTCCTCAACCAAGGTTGAGGTCAACCGCACATGGCCGGGCGGCGGCTAGGGCACCGGCGACGGCGGGCGCCCGCCCGCCTCTACGGCACCAGCGTCAGCGACGGCCGCTGGTCGGGCAGGCCGATCAGCTCGCGTACCCGTGCGATCGGCCAGGCCAGCTCCCTGGCCAGCGTCGCCGCGCTCAGCCCGCTCTCCTTGCAGGCCAGCTCGAAGGCGTGCGCCAGCAGCACCGGCTGCTCGCCCGGATAGCCGGAGACGGGCTCGTTGGTGAACCCGGGCTGGTCGCGCAGCGCGGCCAGGCGCTGATAGGCGCGCCCGGCGGCGGAGTCGGACAGCAGGCCGGTCTCCCGGCACCGGTAGAGCAGCGAGTCGACCGACACCCCCCACGTCTGCCGCAGCTCGGCCAGCCTGCGCAGGTCGGCGCGGAGCGGGAGCTGGGGCAGGATGCTGTCGCGGGGGGTGAGGAACTCGGCGGCGAAGGCGTCGGCCTCGCGCTCCTGGTGGGAGTCGCCCGCGGCGGTGTCGCCGTGGAGGACGAGGTGGCCCAGCTCGTGGGCGGCGGTGAAGCGGTGGCGGTAGATGTCGTCGAACCGGTTGGGCGTCAGCACCACGATCGGCCGGGGCAGGCTGGAGGTGGAGAAGGCGTCGACGGTCACCGCGTCGGGGTCGTGCCGGGGGAAGGCCACCACGATGCCGTGCGCCTCCATCCGGCGCACCAGATGGCTGATCGGCCCGGCGCCCAGCCCCCAGTGGGAGCGCAGCGCGCGGGCGGCCCCGGCCGGGTCGCGCGGCAGCGCGGAGTGCGTCTCGCCGCCGGCGAAGCCGGGCAGGTCGACGGCGGGCAACTGCACCCGTTTCTCCAGCGCGTACGCCAGCTCCCACACCTGCTCGACGAAGGCCACGGCCTTGGCCCGCTGGTAGGCCCGGGTGGAGCGCAGGCTGCGGAAGTGGGCCATGGACCCGTCGAGCTTGCCGTGCGGGCGGCCGGGCAGGAAGAACGCCATCGGCACCGACAGCACCTCGGCCAGCGGCGCGATCAGATCGGGCCGCGGCCGGGTGACGCCCGCCTCGTATTGACCGACCGCCGCCGGAGAGACGCCGAGATGCTCGGCGACCTCCTTCTTGGTGAGCGCGGCCAGGTGGCGGGCCTGGGTGAGGCGGGTGGCGTCGAAGGCGTCGGCGACGGCCTGCGGGCTCGGCCCGCCCGCCCGGGAGTCACGCACCGCCGGCGGCCTCCGGCCGGATCGGGGTGGCCTCGGCGGCCGGGCTGGCACCCCGCCGGGCGGACCCGGTGCGCGCGTTGACCTCGGGCATCGGCAGGACGCCCTGGTCGAAGGCCGCCGCGCTGTCGCCGGACGCGGGCGCGCCCGCCTCGTGACCGAGCGGGATCGGCTCGCACTGGTGCCAGCGCAGGCTGCCGAAGCGGTCGAGCAGCTCGGCCTCGCCCCACCAGGCGTCGAGCAGCCCGGCGTGGGCGTTGGCCGCGTAGGCGATCAGCACCAGCCGGGTGTCGTCGGGCAGGTCGCCCAGCGCCTCGGCGACCGGCACCGCGTGCGGCGGGAGGTCGTGCAGCGTGAGCTGTCGTATCCGCGGCTCGGGGCCGAACCGGTTGAACAGTGCCTGCACCAGCGCCGACGGGCGGCCGTCGCCGATCCTGGCGCTCATCACGGTGAGCGAGCGGTCCTTGGCGTAGCGGAAGGGGAACAGCAGCTTGCCGTCGAGCACCACGAGCTCGTGCTGGGAGCCGCCGGGCTTGACGATGCGCACGTCGCCCATGTCCTCGAACGCCTCGGCCAGCGCCTCGAACTTGCGCGACATGAGCGTGAACCCGAACGGGTGCAGATGATCGGTCTGCGCCACCTTCTGCGCGTCCCTGGCGTTTTCCAGCGCGACCGACAGAGCCTCGGCCACGCCCTGTCTGATCAGGGGAGCGCGCTGCCCGAACGTGTCGTGGGCCCACTGGGACATCCGCATGCCCGACCTCCTGCCGCTTTACTTTCCAACATCATAGGCCCGCCACGACTTCATGTTGCCCGCACGACACACCTTCCCCTTGTACGGCTTGCATTCTTGTATGACAATATTCCGCGTCTAACAAGTGAGCTTGACGAGAGGTGCGCTTCCGCATGCGAACACCCGACTGGCCCCTGACGGCGACCCGCTGGACGCAACTGACGCTGGCCGAGGACGACCCGGCACACCTCGACGTCGACTTCTGGACCTCGGTGATGCGCGACAGCAGGTCGAACGCGGTCTGCGTCAGCGCGGGCGGCTACATCGCCTACTACCCGACCCGGATCCCGTACCACCACCGCAGCACCTTCATGGGCGACACCGACCCGTTCGGCGCGCTCGTCGAGGCGGCCAGAGGGCTCGGCATGCACGTCATGGCCAGGGTGGACCCCCACGCCGTGCACGCCGACGCGGCCACCGCGCATCCCGAGTGGCTGGCGTGCGACCAGGACGGCGCGCCGATCGAGCACTGGTCCCATCCCGGCATCTGGCTGACCTGCGCCTTCACCGGATACCACCGGGAGTTCATCACCGAGGTGGCCAGGGAGATCGTGCGCGAGTACGACGTGGACGCGATCTTCGCCAACCGGTGGGAGGGCTACTACGGCATCTCCTACAGCGAGGCCGCGCGGCGCTCGTTCCGCGACGACACGGGGTTCGAACTGCCCAAGCGCGAGCACGACACGACGGACCCTGCCTGGCCCGCCTATGTGGCCTGGCGGCGGCGCCGGCTCAGCGAGCTGGTCGCGATCTGGGACGCGGCGGTCAAGGACCTGCGGCCGCACGCCCGTTTCATCCCCAACCTGGGCGCCTTCGCCGCCCGCGACCTGGAGCCCGAGCTGGTCGAGCGGGTCTACCCGCTGTTCGTGGTGGACAAGCAGGGGCGCTCGGGCATCGAGGCGCCGTGGGCGGCCGGGCGGGTGGCCAAGCGCAGCAGGGGCCTGTTCCCCGACCGGCCGGTCGGGCTCATCACCTCGGTCGGGCCCGAGTACCACCAGCACCGGTGGAAGGACTCGGTGGCCCCGCCGGAGGAGGTGCGGACGTGGATCGTGGACGGGTTCGCGCAGGGCGCGTTCCCGTGGTTCACCAAGTTCAACGCCACCGTCTCCGACCCGCGCTGGGTGCCGGCCGTGGTGGACGCGTTCGGGCTGCACGCGAAGCTGGAGCCGGTGCTGGCGCCGATGCCGGTCACGGCCGAGGTGGCGCTGGTCGACCCGAGCAGGGCCGGGCGGATCAGGAGCGGGGCGGCGCACTCCTTCCCCGACGAGGACGGCTTCTACCAGGCCCTGGTCGAGGCGCGGATCCCGTTCGACCTGCTGGCCGACCAGGTGCTGTCGGCCGAGCGGCTGCGGCCGTACAAGGTGCTGGTGCTGGCCAACGCCGAGCAGCTCAGCGACGAGCAGTGCGCGGCCGTCCGCGACTACGTGGCCGCCGGCGGCGGCCTGGTCGCCGCGCACCAGTCCTCCCTGTACGACGAGCACGGCGCGCCGCGCGCCAACTTCGGCCTGGCCGACGTCTTCGGCGCCGACCTGGTGACCCGGCTCAGGGGCCCGGTGAAGAACAACTACATCGCCCTGACCGGCGAGCACCCGGTCAGCGACGGCTTCGGCCCGGCCGGGCGGATCATCGGCGGCACCCGGCTGCTGGGCGTCGTGGCCAGGCCGGGCACGCAGGTGCCGTTCCGCTTCATCCCGGACTTTCCGGACCTGCCGATGGAGGAGCTGTACGCCAGGAAGGCCCCCGACGCCCCCGCCGTGATCACCAGGGAGGGGCCCGGGCGGGTGGTCTACATCCCGTTCGACCTCGGGGCGATCTTCTGGGAGACGCTCCAGGCCGATCACGGCCTGCTGATCGCGAACGCGGTGCGCTGGGCGCTCGGCGGCGAGCCCGAGGCCACCGTACGCGGCCCGGGGCTGGTCGACCTGGCCGTGCGCCGCGACGAGCACGGTCTCGCGGTCACCGTGGTCAACCTGACCAACCCCATGGCCATGCGCGGCGCGATCAGGGAGACCATCCCGCTGCCGCCGCAGACGGTCTCCGTCGCGCTGCCGCAGGACGCGGCGGGGGCCACGGCCCGGCTGCTGGTGGACGGGAGCGAGGTGCCCGTCGCCGTCCGCGAGGGCCGGGCCGAGGTGGAGCTGACCGGCGTGGGCCTCATCGAGGTCGTGCACCTGACCTGGGAGAAGGGGTGAGCCGCGTCTGGTGGCGTGAGCCGTTCCGGATGTTCCAGACCAACCTCCGCGAGGTGGACGCCGGGCTGGACGTCGAGCGGGTGCTGGACTACCTGGAGGAGTTCGGCGCGAACGCCTGGCTGATCAGCGTCGGCGGCATCCTGTCGAACTATCCGACCGGCCTGGACTTCCAGACGCGCAACCCGCACCTGGCCGAGCGCCCGTCCGGCGACCTGATCGGCGACGCGGTGGCGGCGGCCCGGCGACGGGGCGTGCGCGTGCTGGCCAGGATGGACTTCTCCAAGATCGACCACCGGCGGGCGGAGCGGCATCCCGAGTGGTGCTTCGTCTCGCCCGCCGGCGAGCGGCAGGTCTACAACGGCCTCACGAGCGTGTGCCCGAGCGGCGACTACTACCAGGTCAAGCTGTTCGAGGTGATCGGCGAGGTGCTCGACCGGTACGAGATCGACGGCTTCTTCCTCAACTGGATGTCGTTCAACGAAGTGGACTACAGCCGCAGGTACTGGGGCGTGTGCCACTGCCTGGCCTGCGCCCGCCGCTACGACGGTGAACTGCCCGAGCGGGCGGACGCCCGGTGGCGCGCGTTCACACGGGCGACGCTGGACGACCTGCACGCCAGGATCAGGGCCGAGATCGCCGCGCGAAGACCGGAGGCGGCGCTCATCCTGGGCGAGCACGCCGACATCGTCTTCCACGAGGCGAACAACGCCGTCGGCCGGCCCCTCTGGCACCACAGGACCAGCGAGCACGTGAGCGCGGCCAAGTCGTACCGGCCCGAGGTGCCGGTGCTGGTCAACTCGGTGGGGTTCGTGGACATGCCATACCGGATGGCGGGGGAGGAGCCTCACCATTTCGCCCAGTATCTGCTGCAGGCGATCTCGCGGGGGGCGATCCCGTCCACGTACATCATGGGGACGCCGGACGACAGCCCGTACGAGTGCCTGGAGATCGCCGGCGAGCTGACCCGGTTCCACCGCGACCACGCCGAGGTCTACCGGGACCTGGTCTCAGAGGCGCGCACGCTGCTGGTCCGGCCCGAAGGGGAGCGGGCCGAGTTCCAGGGGCTCTACCTGGCGCTGCTGGAGCGGCACGTGCCCTTCGACGTGCTGCCCGAGGAGAAGCTGGCGGTGAGCGACCTGTCGCGCTACCGGCTGGTCGTGCTGCCCGACGCCGGTACGCTGAGCCGTCCCGAGGCGCTGGACGCGTACGCGGAGGCGGGCGGCACCGTGCTGGCGACCGGTGCGAGCGACAGCAGGCTCGCCTGCCTGCCCGTCGCCCGCCGGCTGGCCGCGTACACGACGGAGGAGTCCGTCCGCTCCCTGCACCTGCGCGGCGACCGCGGCATGGTGCCGGTGATCGGCGCCTTTCACGTGGTCGAGCCCGCGCCGGGCGCCGAGACGGGCCTGCCCGCGCTCTCCAGGGCCAGGTACGGCCCGCCGGAGAAGTGCCACGGCCATCTGGAGACCGGCCACCCCGGCTGGCTGAGCGCCCCGTACGGCCGGGGCGGAGGCGTGCTGATGCCCTGGACCGTCGGGCGCGGCTACCGGGAGACCGGGCTGAGCGCTCACCGCGACCTGTTCGCCGACCGCCTGCCCACCGGCCTCGCCGTCGAGACCGGGCTGCCCGAGCAGGCGGAGATCGTGCCCGCCCGCGCAGGGGACACGCGGGTGATCCATCTGCTCAACCGCTCGGGCGACGCCGACCAGCGCTTCCGCCGCCCGCTGCCGATCGCCGAATCGTGGCTGGACCTGCCCTGGGAGGGCGAATGGCGGGCGCACGCGCTGCGCGCCGGCCGCCCCCTGGAGGTGGACGGCGGCCGGGTGCGGCTGCCCGAGATCGGCCTCTTCGAAGTCGTGAAATTGTCAAACAAGTATTCATGACCTATTGACGGTCTCGTTAGACAAATGAACACTGGACCATCACCGGGGTAGCCGGTCCCCTGTGAGAACGACGGGAGAACACAGTGATGAGCGGACTAGATCGGCGGGGGTTTCTGAAGCTGGCGGCGGCCGGGGCACTGGGGGCCGGCCTCACAGCGTGCGGCGCCGGCGACTCGGGCGGCGGAGGCGGCACCACCCTGCGGTACGCGTGGTGGGGCAACAACGTCCGGCAGCAGAACTACACGAAGGCGCTCAAGGAGTTCGCGGCCAAGAACCCGGGCATCCAGGTCGAGCCGGAGTTCGCCGAGTATTCGGCCTTCCAGGAGCGCATGACCACCCAGATGGCCGCCCGCGACGTGGCCGACATCTTCTGGGTCGCATCGGCGCAGGTCATGACGTACCACAAGAGCAACATCTACCGCCGCCTCGACGAGGTGACCAGCCTCAACCTGGCCGACTACTCCAAGGAGGAGCTGGAGTCGTTCAAGCTGGGCGGGCAGCTCAACACCATGCCGTTCGGCATCTTCGTCCCCGTCATCCGCTACAACGAGACCTTCGCCGAGGAGGACGGCGTCAACCTCCCACCGGCCGACGCCGACTGGGACGCCTGGTCGGAGTTCCTCATCGACTACTCCAAGGACAACCCGAAGCAGCGCAAGGGCATGCCGTACGAGGCCGACGCCGACATGGTGTTCGAGGCCTGGCTGCGCCAGCGCGGCGAGCTGCTCTGGACCCAGGACGGCAAGCCCGGCTTCACCGCCGACAGCGTGCGGGCCTGGTTCGACTGGTGGGACAAGATGCAGAAGGCCGGCGCCGTGATGACGCTGAGCGAGCAGGAGGGCATGGGCCCCGACTGGGCCGTGGTCGGCAAGAAGGTGCTGGCCAAGGTGGGCAACTCCAACCACATCATCGACGACGCCAAGATGTTCCCCGACCACTCCTTCAAGCTGCGCGGCGTCCCCGTGACCAAGGACGCGCAGGCCGGGCACCCGTTCCTCTACTACCCCCGGATGGCCATCTACCAGGGCATCGACGACGACAAGCTGGAGGCCGCGGGCAAGCTCGTCAGCTACAACACCAACGACCCCGCGATGATCAAGACGGTCGGCCTCACCATGGGCGCGCCGGTCAACCCCAAGGTCTTCGAGCAGACGCTGGCCAGTGCGCAGGGCGACGACAAGGAGATGCTCAACGCCGTGCAACTCAGCCGCAAGGCCGAGCGCCGCCCCCGCTTCGAGGCGCCCCCCGGCACCAGCACCTGGCGCACGGCCATGGCCAGGGTCGCCGAGGAGATCTCGCTCGGCCGGCTGAGCACCGCCGACGGCGCGAAACGGCTGCTCGACGAGATCAACGCCGGCATCGCCCGCGCCCAGTAGGAACCCCCATGTCGAAGCTCCATCGTCAGGGCGGCGCCGCGCACGTCTTCCTGATCCCCTGGTGGCTGGGCCTCGTGCTGGTCACGGCCGTGCCTCTGATCGCCTCCTTCTACCTGGCCTTCACCGACTACAACATCCTCAGCTCGCCGAAGTTCAACGGCCTTGCGAACTTCGAGCGCATGTTCCAGGACGACTACTTCTGGGCCGCCGTCCGCGTGACCGCGGTCTACGTGGTCGTCTCGATCCCGCTGCAGCTCGGCTTCGCGCTGCTGCTCGCCCTGATCCTCGACCGCGGCCTGCGCGGCCTGGCCTTCTACCGCAGCGCCTTCTACCTGCCCTCGCTGCTGGGCACCAGCGTCGCCGTGGCGATCCTGTGGCGGCAGATCTTCGGCGACGACGGCCTGATCGACCGGGCGCTGTCGCTGTTCGGGCTGGAGCTCGGGAGCTGGCTGCAGAACCCCAGCCTGTCGCTCTCGACGCTGATCGTCCTGAACGTCTGGACGTTCGGCTCACCCATGGTGATCTTCCTGGCCGGCCTCCGCCAGATCCCCGAGGAGCTGTACGAGGCCGCCAAGGTGGACGGCGCCGGAATCGTACGCCAGTTCACCAGGGTCACGATCCCCTTGCTCACGCCGATCATCTTCTTCAACCTCATCCTGCAGACGATCGGCGCGTTCCAGACCTTCACCCAGGCCCACGTCGTCAGCGGCGGCACAGGGGGCCCGGCCAACTCGACGCTCTTCTACACGCTCTACATCTACCAGCAGGGATTCACGAACTTCGACATGGGCTACGCCTCCGCGCTGGCCTGGGTGCTGATGGCGGCCATCGGCCTGGTGACGGCCGTGCACTTCGTCCTGTCGAGGTACTGGGTCTTCTACGGAGACGACTGATGACGACCGCGACCACCTCGCTCGACTCCGCCCGCGCCCGCTCCACGGCGTTCCTGCGCCGGCGCGGGCGCCGGGACCTGCTCAAGCACCTCGGGCTCGGCGTCTTCGTGCTGCTGATGCTCTATCCGCTGATCTGGATGATCGTCAGCTCGCTCAAGCCCGACCACCTCATCCTCACCGAGACGGGGCTCATCCCCAGCGAGATCACCTTCGACAACTTCGTCGAGGGCTGGAACGCGCTCAACCGCCCGTTCACGGTCTTCTTCCTCAACTCGCTGCTGGTCACCGTCGGCTCGATCATCGGGAACCTGTTCTCGTGCTCGCTGACCGCGTACGCGCTGGCCCGGCTGGAGTTCCGGATGCGCGGGGTCTATCTCGCCATCACGCTGCTGTCGGTGATGCTGCCGATGCACGTGCTGGTGATCCCGCAGTACATCTTCTTCTCGCAGCTCGACCTGGTGAACACGTACTATCCGCTGCTCATCCCGAAGTTCCTGGCCACGGACGCGTTCTTCATCTACCTGATGGTCCAGTTCATCAGGACGATCCCGCGCGACCTGGACCGCGCGGCCTGGATCGACGGCTCGGGCCCGTTCCGCACCTTCTGGTACGTGGTCCTCCCGCTGATGCGGCCCGCCCTCGTCACCACCACGATCTTCACCTTCATCTGGACCTGGAACGACTTCTTCATCCCGCTGATCTACCTCACCTCGCCGAAGATGTTCACGGTGCCGGTGGCGCTGAACTCCATGGTCGACTCCGAGTCGCAGGGCGGCGTGGGCATGTTGTTCGCGATGTCGCTCGTGTCGCTGCTGCCGGTGCTCATCTTCTTCGCCATCGCCCAGAAACAGCTCATCCGCGGCATCGCCACCACGGGGCTCAAATGAGAATCATCATCACCGGCGACCATGACGAGCTCGCCCGCCGCCGCATCCGCAGGGCGGCGGGAGACGCCCACGTCGAGTTCGCCGCCGACCCGAGCGACGGCATCGAGCTGGCCGACGCCGTCGTCGGAAAGGTGCCCGAGCCGCTGCTGGCCAGGGCGGGCCGGCTGCGCTGGGTGCACAGCCCGGCGGCGGGCGTGGACGGCGTCCTGTCCGAGGGGCTGCTGGCCAGCGACGTGACGCTCACCTCCGCCACGGGCAACGGCGCGATCCCGCTGGCCGAGCACGCGATGCTGCTGCTCCTCATGCTCGACAGGGACGTGCCGCGCTGGCTGCGCGCCCAGTCCGAGCGCCGCTGGGAGCGCTACACGCACGGTGAGCTGGCCGGCAAGACCGTCGGCCTGTACGGGCTGGGGCACGCGGGCCTCGACCTGGCCGCCAAGGCGAAGGCGTTCCACATGCGGGTGCTGGGCATGCGCAGGAAGGACGCCCCCGCGCCCGGCGTGGACGAGCTGCTCGGCCCGGAGGAGTTCCCGCGTTTCCTGGCCGAGTCGGACTACGTGGTGGTCACCGCGCCGCTCACCCACGCCACCGCGGGGCGCTTCGGCAAGGCGGAGTTCGCCGCGATGAAGCCCACGGCCTGCTTCGTCTGCGTCTCGCGCGGCGGCATCGCCGACGACGACGCCCTGCTGGGCGCGCTGCGCCGGGGCGAGATCGCCGGCGCGGGCCTGGACGCCCACGGCGTGGAGCCGCTGCCGCCGGCCAGCCCGTTCTGGTCGCTGCCGAACGTCATCGTCACCCCGCACAACGGCGCCACCACCCGCGAGACCGCGGGCCGCGGCCTGGACATCCTGCTGGACAACCTGGGCCGCTTCGCCAGGGGCGAGCCGCTGCGCAACGTCGTCGACAAGGCCGCCGGGTACTGAGAGGCGCAGTATACTTGTCTGACGATTTTGCCATTTTCTGGGAGGAGTTCCATGGACGGTAAGCCCAGCTTTCCTCTCGGACCATCATCGCTGACGGAAGCCCTCTACGAGTCCGTACGCAAGCGCATCGTCAACGGCGACATCGCCCCGGGGGAGAAGCTCACCGAGATCCGGATCGCGAACGAGTACAGCGTCGCACGACCCACCGCCAAAGCCTGCCTCGAACGGCTGACCGCGCTCGGGCTGTTGCGCCGTACCACGCACAAGACCGCCGTCGTCCCCAAGCTGGACGAGGGCGAGATCCGCGACCTCTACTTCAGCCGCGAGACCGTCGAGCGGGCGGCGGTCGTGGCGCTGGCCCGCGCCGGCAAGGTGCCGCCCGAGGCGGTGCGCGCCCAGGCGGCGATGAAGGCGGCGGCCGGCGACGCCGCCCAGCACGGCTCCGACCAGGGGTCGCATGCCGGGGCGTTCGCCACCCAGGTCGAGGCCGACATCGCCTTCCACTCCGCGCTGGTGGCCGCCGTCGGCAGCCGCCGCCTGGCGCGGATGCACGAGGTCATCCTCGGCGAGGTGCACCTCACCATGGGCCAGTTCCAGGCCCACCGCACCACGGACCCGATGAACGTGGCGCACGAGCACGACGACATCCTCAAGGCCATCGGCGACGGCGACCCCGAGCGGGCGCAGCAGTGCCTGGCCCACCATCTCGACCAGGCCCAGGGGCGGCTGCTCGGCCAGCTGCGCCGCGAACGATCGGAAGAGGCCCACGCGTGACCAGGTGGAGCGTCAACTGTTCCCTCCTCTACACGGACCTGCCGCTGCTGGAGCGGCCCGCCGCGGCGGCGGCCGACGGGTTCACCGCCGTCGAGTTCTGGTGGCCGTGGCCGGTGGCGGTGCCCGGCGACCGTGAGGTGGACGCGTTCGTCGCCGCCGTCGAGAACGCGGGCGTGCGGCTGACCGGGCTCAACTTCTTCGCCGGCGACATGCCGGGCGGCGACCGGGGCGTCGTGTCCTGGCCGGGCCGCACGCGCGAGCTGCTCGACAACATCCCCGTGGTGGCCGCGATCGGTGAACGGCTCGGCTGCCGCGCCTTCAACGCCCTCTACGGCAACCGGATCGACGGCGCCGACCCCGCCGAGCAGGATGAACTGGGCGCCGAGCTGCTGACCGCCTGTGCCAAGGGCGTCTCGGGCACGGTGCTGCTTGAGCCGGTCAGCGGCGCGCCGCGCTATCCGCTGCTGACGGCCTCCGACGCGGTGGCCGTGCTCGACCGGCTGGGCGATGTGCCCAACCTCGGGCTGCTCGCCGACTTCTACCACCTGGCCGTGAACGGCGACGACGTGGCCGCCGTCATCGACCGGCACGCCGCGCGCATCGCCCACGTGCAGATCGCCGACGCCCCTGGCCGGGGCGCGCCCGGCTCGGGCGAGCTGCCGCTGCCGCGGTGGATCGACGACGTGTACGCCGCCGGATATGACGGATATATCGGCCTGGAATACCGCGCGGAGGGGCCCGACGCCTTCGCCTGGCTCCCCCGCGAGCACCGGGCCGCCGCCCCCGACCCGCGATCATGAACGCGACCTTCGACGCGACTCCGAACGCGGCCCTCGACGCCGCGGCCGACACGGAAGGATCATCCACGTGAGCGCCATCGCCTTCATCGGCCTCGGCATCATGGGCTCGCCCATGGCCGTCCACCTGGTCAAGGCCGGGCACGCCGTGACCGGGTACAACCGGTCGCCGGACAAGGCGAAGCCGCTGGCGGAGGCCGGCGGGCGGGTGGCCGGGTCGGTCGCCGACGCCGTGACGGGCGCCGAGGTCGTCGCGCTCATGGTGCCCGACTCGCCCGACGTCCAGGACGTGCTGACCGGCGAAGACGGCGTCTTCGCGCACGCCGCCCCCGGCACGCTGATCATCGACTTCTCCTCCATCCGCCCCGACGTCACCCGCGAGCTGGCCGAGGAGGCGGGCCGCAGGGGCCTGCGCTACCTCGACGCCCCCGTCTCCGGCGGCGAGGCCGGCGCCAGGAACGCGGCCTTGTCGATCATGGTCGGCGGCGCGGCCGGCGACTTCGAGGCCGCCCGGCCGATCTTCGAGGCGGTCGGCAAGACCGTCGTCCACGTCGGGCCGAGCGGCTCCGGCCAGACGGTCAAGGCCGCCAACCAGCTCATCGTGGCGGCCAACATCGAGGCGCTGGCCGAGGCCGTGGTGTTCCTGCGGGCGTACGGGGTGGACCTGGAGGCCGCCATGGACGTGCTCGGCGGCGGTCTGGCCGGCTCCGCCGTACTGACGCAGAAGCGCGGCAACATGACCGGGCACTCCTTCGAGCCCGGCTTCCGCATCGCGCTGCACCACAAGGACATGGGCATCGTCACCTCCGCGGCCCGCGAGGCCGGCGTCGTGCTGCCGCTCGGCGCGCTCGTGGCCCAGCTCGTGGCCTCCGCCGACGCGACCGGCGACGGCGGGCTCGACCACTCGGCGCTGCTGCGCGGCGTGGAGCGGCTCTCCGGCACCGCGTAGGGGAAGCGTCCGGTATCGGTAGCTCTAGGGACGTCACCGTAAGTGACAAGGAGGCGCGCCTTCTGACCACTTAGGGGGATTGTGCCCGTAGTCGTGGGCCATGTTCTCTTTGCGATCATGGCCCGCGTACGCGGCTGCCGTCACCTTCCTCACTCTGCTCCCCGCGGCCGGCGCGAACGCCGCAGGACCGGCCGAGCTGCCGCCGCCCCTGTCCGCAGAAGCCGCCTACGCGCAGCTCGCCCGGCTCGACGTCGCGGAACCGGGCTCGATGTCCGGCTACAGCCGCGCCCGCTTCCCGCACTGGGTCCAGCAGGGCGACTCCTGCGACACCCGCGAGGTCGTGCTCGAGCGCGACGGCGCCGACGTCAAGCAGGACGAGAACTGCCGCGCCATCTCGGGCACCTGGCACAGCGAGTACGACGGCAGGGACTTCACGGACGCCTCCGACCTCGACATCGACCACATGGTGCCGCTCGCCCAGGCGTGGCGCTCGGGGGCGAACACCTGGACCGACGCCCGGCGCAGGGAGTTCGCGAACGACCTCGAAGGGCCGCAGCTCATCGCGGTCTCGGCGTCCTCGAACCGGTCGAAAGGCGACCAGTCACCCGACCAGTGGCGGCCGCCGCAGCAGTCGTACTGGTGCGTCTACAGCCGCGCCTGGATCGACGTGAAGTCCCGCTACGACCTCACGATCACCGAGGCCGAGCGGGAGGCGCTGGCCGAGATGGTGGGCACCTGCCGCATGGACGGTGAGGGTTGAATGGAGGCCGTACGGAGCTTCGAGAGCAGCGTCGTCGCCGGCCCAGGCGGGGTGATGACCGACGAGGTTGGCGTCATCACCGGCGAGGTGACCGTGCGCACGGAGGTGTCCGGCGACCGGGTGACGGTACGCGTGCAGTACCTGGACGCCGACGAGTGGTACGAGATCGACGGCAGCCCCCTGAGCCCGGCTCCCGGCCTCGCGCAGGACCTGCACCAGAAGGTCGTCCAGGCGGTCCGCCACGGCCTCCCAGACGGCCTCCCAGACGGCCTCTCAGGCGGCCTCCCGGCCCTTCGCCCGCTCACCTGAGCCCCGGCCCCGACGACGGCCGCGCGTAGCCAGGGCCGTTCGTGGGTGAACCCGGCCGGGGTCAGGTGAGGCGCTGGAGCAGTTCGTCGGCGCTCAGCGGCCGGCCGGGTGGGGCGGGTGCGGGGTGGTTGCGCATGCCGGCCAGTGCGAGCCGGACCGCGCGATCGCGAAGGTCCTCGCCCAGCTCGGCCGGCAGGGTCAGCACCCCTCGCATGAGCAGCCCCACCACCCCGATCACGTCACCGGGGCCCACGTCGAGCCGCAGCGCGCCCTCGGCGTGGGCGGCGCCGACGATCCGGCCGAGCTCCTCCAGCAGCCGGGCGCGGCCCGCGACGATCCCGGGCGTCACGTTCACCTCGGGCGTCACAGTCGCCTCGTGGGCCACGGTCGCCCCGTGAGTCGTGCCCGCCTCGGGCGCGGGCGTTCCCGCGATCGGCAGCAGCGGGTCGAGCCCCAGCTCGACGCAGCCCTCGACGAAGCGGCTGAGCGCGTCCCACGCCCAGGTCTCCTCGTGACCCGCCTGCTCGGCCAGCGCGATCATGCGGTCGAGGCCGTCGGCGATGAGGTCCCGGTTCCCGGCGTCCGCTCTCGGTTGGCCCGGCGCGCCCATGCGGTCAGCCGCCTCTCACTCGGTGTCGCTTCCCCAGCAGCCTAACCTCAGGAACCGGAGGTTTCTCCTCCACCACGTGCCGCCCAGCCTTCGCGACGAGGGCTGCTGTGAACATGCTCCTCCGAGCCGGCGGAACCCGGCCCGGAGGAGACACGCACGGCCGGCTGCGGCCCTGAAAGCGGCCGTAAAAGGGGCCATGAAAGCGGCCGTAAACGCTCCGGCGGCTAAACGCTCTGGCCGTTCTGGGCGCTGCGGCCGTTGTGGCCGCCGGGCTGCCGGTCGAGACGGAACATCGGCTGACCCGGCGTGTCCGGGTCCGCGTCCAGCGACTTGTCGTCGAGGATGGGCGCCGCGTCCTGCGCGACGAACACCCGCACGTCCTCCTTCTCCACCACCTGGTCCCCGGCCTGCGGCGTGGTCGCCAGGGACACCTCCAGAGTCCCGGCCTCGTCGGCCTTGGCGGAGATGCGCAGCCCGGCGTCGGCGGGCACGTCCTCCCCATCCATGAGATCCCGGATGGCGACGACGGCGTTGTCAGTCAGTACCAGCACGACCTGCTCCTTTGTCCTCGTGAACCCTCCGCCTAACCCACGGGTCCCACCCCAAACTCCGAGGCTCCTTCACCCGCTTCATGCGTAGCGATGAGTTCGGGCGGCGGATCGGGTCTGCCCTGGCATGACTCGAATCACGCCGTCATCCTCGGCCGGCACCTCTCCGGTGATTTGATGACCGCTGTCAACGCCAATGGGATCGCCTTGGGCATCGAGTCGTTCGGTGCCGACGACGCGCCACTCGTCCTGCTCGCGGGCGGGACGACGATGCTCTCCTGGCCCGACGCGCTCTGCCAGCGCCTCGCCGCCGGCGGGCGCCGTGTGGTGCGCTACGACCTGCGCGACAGCGGGGAATCGACGACGACGGATCCGGAGGCGCCCGCCTACACCCTGCGCGACCTCGCCGCCGACGCGGCGGCCCTCGCCGACGCGCTCGGCGGGGGGCCCGCGCACCTCGCGGGGATCGGCGTCGGCGGGATGGTCGCCCAGGTGGCCGTGCTCGACCATCCGGGCGCGTTCTCGGCGCTCACCCTGGTCGGCACCCGCGCGGTCGCCCCTGGCCCGCCCGACGACGACCTCCCCGACCATGATCGGGCGACGATGAGCCGGCTGTTCGCGCGTCCGATGCCCGATTGGACCGACCGTGAGGCGGTCGCGGCGTTCGCCGCCGCCGGTGCGGAGATCCTCGGCGACGACCCCGTCGCCGCGCGCGCGATAGCCGCGCGCGTCTGGGACCGCACGCCCGGCACCTCACCCCAGGTCCAGCCGGCCAACCAGCTGGGCATGGTGTTCTCCAGGCTCGACTGCGAACCCCGCTGGCGCGAGCGCCTGCCCGAGATCGAGGTCCCCACGCTCGTCGTCCACGGCCGCCGTGACCGGTTCTTCCCCGTCGGCAACGGCGAGGCGATCGCGCGCGAGATCCCGGGGGCACGGCTGCTCGTGCTCGAGGAGGCCGCCACCGCGATCCCCCCTGCGGCGATCGGCGAGGTCACCGAGGCGATGCTCACGCTCGGATAGAGGCCCCGGCTCCGGGCCGACATGCCCGGACGGACGTGGCTCACCGGCCCGTGCGGGAGTGCGGCTGTTAGGTTCTGGCTCATGGGTGAGTTTGTGAGCGTCGAGGTGGCCGACCAGATCGCCACGATCCGTCTTGACCGTCCGAAGATGAACGCCCTCAGCGGCCAGGCCCAGAGGGAGATCGAGGAGGCGGCCGGCATCGTCGACGCCGACCCGCTGGTACAGGCGGTGATCCTGTACGGCGGGGAGCGGGTGTTCGCCGCCGGCGTGGACATCAAGGAGATGGCCGGCATGTCGTACGCCGACATGGCCACCCACTCCACCGCCCTCCAGGGCTGCTTCACCGCGGTCGCCCGCATCGGCAAGCCGGTCATCGCCGCCGTCACCGGCTACGCCCTGGGCGGCGGCTGCGAGCTGGCCCTGTGCGCCGACTTCCGGGTCGCGGGCGAGTCGGCCAAGCTGGGGCAGCCGGAGATCCTGCTCGGCCTCATCCCCGGCGCGGGCGGCTCCCAGCGCCTGCCGCGCCTGATCGGGCCGGCCAAGGCCAAGGACCTGATCTTCACCGGCCGGCACGTCCCCGCCGCCGAGGCGCTGGCGATGGGCCTGGTCGACCGGGTGGTGCCGGACGAGCAGGTCTACACGGCGGCCCTGGAGTGGGCCGCGACCTTCGTGGGCGGCCCGTCGGTCGCCCTGCGCGCCGCCAAGCAGGCCGTGGACCAAGGTCTGGAGACCGATCTCGACACGGGGCTTGAGATCGAGCGGCTGCAGTTCTCCGGGCTGTTCGCCACCGAGGACGCCAAGCTCGGCATGAAGGCGTTCATGGAGAAGTCCAAGGCCAAGTTCACCGGTCGCTAGAGGCGGCTCCGAAGGCCGGGTTCAGCGGTCTGCGGAGGTCACGGAGCCGGGCCGGGCTGGTCGGCGCGACGCGAAGTCAACACATTCGGTAAGGGTCGTCCTTTCCGATGTTGGTTTGCCACTATGGTGGCGTTTCATGATGCGCGTCCTCGTCCCTGCCCGGCTCAGAAAGGTCGTGCGCACGTGGTTCGATTCCCGCTACATCTCGATCTCTGATCATCGCCAGGACATCAGGGACGCGCTCTGGGAGGTCCAGACCCTGAGGCGGGAGATGGTCACCCTCCAGGGCGAGGTGGAGCGGCTGCGCCAGACCCGCCCGGCATCGCCGCCACCGCCGCCGCGGCAGTCGGCCGCCGACAAGGCGAAGATCGACGACACCCGCAGGCTCGCCCAGGAGACGGCGAAGGCCCTGGACGGCGTGCTGCAGAACGAGATCCTGGTCTGGCAGGCCATCGACGAGCTGCGCGCCGCCGCGGCCGAGGCCCAGGCGAAGCAGACCGCGGCGGCGCAGGCCGCCGTGGACCAGAGCACCGTGGTCCAGACCCCCATGGATCCGGGAGAGCAGGGTCGCGCCGAGGAGCAGCCGTGCGCGTGACGTGGAGCGGCGGGGGCGCGCTGAGCTTCCGCCTCGATCCTGACGACGAGATCACCGGCACCGCCTCCGACGACTACCCGATCAAGCTGGCCATCAACGCGTGCTCCCTCGGCGGGGTGCCCGACGACGCCCATCCCGACCTGTTCGCCGTGGCCGCCTGGACGATCGTGGCCCCGTGGACGCGCCGTCGGATCGCGTTCGACCGCGCCGTCTCCGCGGAGCTGGCCCAGGCCCTGCACGAGGGCTGGGGCGTCGAGGCGGGCCCGGTGGGGGCCGAGCCGCGTCGCCCGGGGGCCCGGCTGGCGATCTCGTACAGCGGCGGCGCCGACTCCGTGGCGGCGGCCACGATGTACCCGGACGCGCCGTTCATCCATTTCCGCCGGGTCGACCACCCCCGCGTGCCGAACCGCTGGCCCCACTACCGCTCCGACGTGCTGGCCAAGCTGGCCGCGCAGACCGGCAGGGAGCTCAGCACGGTCACCTCCGACCTGGAGTACACGCTGGCCGAGCCCCGCCCCGGCTACCCCGAGCACCACGCCGTGGCCGCCGGCGCGCTGCTGCTGGCCGACCGGCTCGATCTCGGCGGCCTGGGCTTCGGCTACGAGATGGGCTCGCGCTGGCTGGGCGGCGGACGCTACCTGTGGCGCTACACCCCCGACAACCCCATGTGGTCGCCCCACGGCAGGTGGGGCCGCCTGTTCGCGGCCGCGGGCGTGCACATCGTGCTGCCCGTCGGCGGCGTGAGCGAGGCGGTCACCATGCGCCTGGCGCTCGGCTCCGACCTGAGGCCCCAGGTCCGCTGGTGCCTGCGCGGCACCGACGGCCCGTGCCGCGTCTGCGGCAAGTGCCTGTACAAGGAGCTCATCCAGGCCGCCGTCGAGCGCCGCCCGCTGGACACGCCGATCAAGGCCGATCACCCCGCAGCCCGGAAGTATCTCAAGAAGCCGCCCTACGGCGGCCAGGAGATGATCCAGTACGGGCTCTCCCGCGTCCCCGGCATCGAGAACACCCTGTTCGCCCCCACCCTCGACTACTTCGACGTCTCGGAGGAGGCGACGAGCTGGCTGGAGCACTGCTACCCGCCCGCGCTCGCCGAGATCCCCGAGCCGTGGCGGGCGCGGGCGGAGGCGTTCGTCGAGGCGAACGTCGGGCTGATGACCGAGCCCGAGGTGCGCAGGGTGGAGTCGTGGGGCGCGTGATCAGCGGCTGGACGAGGAGCGGAACGGCGTCGTGAAGGTTTATCTGTCGGTGGACATGGAGGGCGTGACGGGTCTGACCGACCCGGAGGAGATGCACGCCGGCAAGCGCGGGTACGAGCGCGGTTGCGAGCTGATGACCGCCGACGCCAACGCGGCCATCGAGGGCGCGTTCGCGGCGGGAGCCGGCGAGGTGCTCGTCAATGACGCCCACGGCTCCACCAAGAACCTCAGGATCGACCTCCTCGACCCCCGGGCGACCCTGATCAGGGGGCCGGGCAAGGCGCAGCGGATGGCCCAGGGGCTCGACGGGACGTTCGGGGCGGCCTGCTTCGTGGGCTACCACGCCCGCGCGGGCGTGCCCGACGGCGTGCTCAACCACACCTGGATGGGCAAGGAGATCCAGAACGTCTACCTCAACGGCGAGCTGTGCGGCGAGACCCGGCTGGTCGCCGCCTGTGCCGGGTTCCACGGGGTGCCGGTGGTGCTGGTGACCGGGGACGAGGCGGTGGGGGAGGAGGCCCGCGAGCTGCTCGGCGACGTCGAGACGGTGGCGGTCAAGCGGGGCATCGACAAGTTCTCGGCCGAGCTGCTGCCGCCGGTCGTGGCCCAGGCGCGCATTCGTGAGGCGGCCTCGCGTGCGCTCGGCCGGTTGAGCGACTTCACGCCGTACCAGCCGGCGGCGCCGTACACGCTGGGGGTGGAGTGGAACTCCACCGCGATCGCCGCGGCCGTGGCGCTGATCCCGGGTGTGAAGACGGCCGGTTCGCGGCACACCGAGTTCACCACCGACGACTTCACCCAGATCATGGCCCTGTTCGGGATCTTCGCCACGATCGGTGGTCAGATCGCCTGCGGCAGCGGCCCCTATGGCTGAGAAGAGCAGCGGCGGGGCGGCTGAGAAGGGCGGCGGCGGGGCGCTGACCCGGCGCGGCCTGCTGGTCGGCATCGGGGCGGTGGGTGGCGCCGGAGCCATGTACGCGGCCATGGGCGCCCTCGGGCTGGCCCCCGCCGAGCAGGACAAGGACTTCACCGCCCCGAGGACGGGCGACTTCACCCTGCGCGGCAAGGGCTCGGCCAAGGTGGTGATCCTCGGCGCGGGGGTGGCGGGGCTGACGGCCGCGTACGAGCTGGGCAAGGCCGGCTACGACTGCACGCTGCTTGAGGCCAGGCCGAAGGCGGGCGGCAGGAACCTGTCGCTGCGCGGCGGCGACCGCCTGACCGAGCTGAACGGCCCCGCCCAGGACGTGACGTTCGGCGAGGGCGTCTACTTCAACGCAGGCCCTGGCCGCATCGCCCCCTGGATGGTCACCCTCGACTACTGCCGCGAACTCGGCGTCCCCATCGAGACCTTCGTCAACAACAACGCCGCCGCGTACGTCCACACCAACGGCAGGACCGTGCGGGCCCGCGAGGCACGCGCCGACATGTACGGGTATGTCGCCGAACTCCTCGCCAAGGCCACCGACCTCGGCGCCCTCGACCGGGTCGTCTCCAAGAACGACCAGGAGACCCTGCTGGACTTCCTGCGGCGCTTCGGCGACCTCGGCCCGAAGCTGGAGTACGAGGGCTCCGACCGCCGCGGCTTCACGAAGTTCCCCGCGCTGGACGCCGGCGCGCCCGTCCCCGCGCCCGGCAGCCTGCACCAGATCCTGGCCGCCGGCACCGGCCGCGCGATCACCAGCGACTTCGGTTTCGAGCAGGCCACCCCCATGTTCCAGCCCGTCGGCGGCATGGACGCCATCGTGACCAAACTCGTCGAGGCCGTCGGCCAGGACCGCATCAAGACCGGCGCCAAGGTCACCAAGATCACCACGCTGGCTGACGGCGTTGAGGTCGTGCACACCGGCGGCTCGATCAAGGCCGACTACTGCGTCGCCGCCCTCCCACCCCACCTCCTCGCCAAGATCCCGCACAACCTGGGGGCCCAGGTCACCGCCGCGCTGGCCACCCCGGTCCCCGCGGCGGCGGGCAAGATCGGCCTGGAGTACGGCCGGCGCTGGTGGGAGCGGGAGGACCGCATCTACGGCGGCGTCACCGAGACCGACCTGGACATCACCCACATCTGGTACCCCTCACACGGCTACCACTCCGAGCGCGGCCTGCTCGTCGGCTACTACAACACCGACGAGAACGCCGAGCTGTACGCGGCGCTCACCCCCGAGGACCGCAGGCGCAGGGCGCTCACCCAGGGCAAGAAGATCCACGGCGAGAAGTACCGCCAGGACGTCCTGTCCAGCGCCTCGATCGCCTGGGAGCGCCAGGAGCACATCCAGGGAGCCTGGGTGCGCTGGCCGTCCTTTGATTCGTCGTTCACTCTTCTGCAACGCCCCGCCGGAAGGGTCTACTTCGCGGGCGACTGGCTCACCCATCTGATCGCTTGGCAGGCGGGGGCCATGGAATCCGCCCGTGGCGCCGTCACTCAGCTGCACCAGCGAGTGCTGCAGTCTCCGTGACGTCGCCCGCTGATCCCCAGGGCCACAATAGGCTCGTGGGAGAAGCGATCGAGGAGCTGGGATGACGTTGCACTGGGTGCCCGCGACCGAACGGATCGACCTGCTGGCCGACCCCGTGGCCGCGGCCCTGTCCGACATCGAGGAGGGGGTCGAGGTCGCCGAGATCGATCCCGGGCTGGCCGACACGGCGGCGTTCTGCGAGCGCTACGGCGTGACTCTCGACGAGTCCGCCAACTGCGTCGTGGTGGCCGCCAAACGCGGTGGCGAGACCCGTTACGCGGCCTGCATGGTGCTCGCCACCATGCGGGTGGACGTCAACGGCGTCGTGCGCAAACACCTCGACGCGCGTAAGGCGAGCTTCGCGCCGATGGACGACGCCGTCCGGCTCACCGGCATGGAATACGGCGGCATCACGCCCCTCGGCCTGCCCGAGGAGTGGCCGATCCTGGTCGACGCGCACGTCGCGCGGCACGCCAGGGTGGTCGTCGGCAGCGGCGTGCGCAGATCGAAACTCGCCGTATCAGGTGCCGCGCTGGCCGCTCTCAAAGGAGCAGAGGTGCTCTCCTTGGCCGGCTGAGGGAAAACTGAAGCCGATTCGAGACCGTTGGATGGGAAACCGAAGGGCCCGCTCTGGACGTTGTACGAGTGGGAATGTGGCCTCATGGTTCATCTCGTGGGCGGGGATTAAGCCGGTATGGTGCTTCATGCCATGAACGATGACCGACTAGGCCCTTACCGGCTGCTCAGGCGGCTCGGTGAAGGCGGAATGGGTGTTGTCCACCTCGCTGTCGACCCCCAGGGGCGGCAGGTGGCGGTCAAGGTCCTGCGCGGAGAGGTCGCGGGCGACGAGGTCGCCAGGCGGCGGCTTTCGCGTGAGGTCGAGACCATGCGCAGGGTGCGCAGCAAGTTCATCGCCGAGGTGCTCGACGCCGATGTGACCGGTCATCGTCCTTACATCGTCACGCGTTACGTGCCGGGCCGTCCGCTCGACGAGATCGTCAAGGACGACGGCCCGCTCGACCTGCCCGCGCTGGTCCGGATCGCGCACGGGGTGGCCGCCGCGCTGTCCGCGGTGCACTCGGTGGGCGTGATCCACCGCGACCTCAAGCCGGGCAACGTGCTCATCCTCGACGGCGAGCCCGTCCTGATCGACTTCGGCATCGCGCAGGCGGTCGACGCGACCCGGCTGACGCAGACCGGCATGTTCATCGGCACGCCCGGCTACCTCGCCCCCGAGATCATCGAGGGTCAGGAGGCGGGTCCCGAGGTCGACGTGCACGCCTGGGCGGGCACGCTGCTGTTCGCCGGCACCGGGCAGCCGCCGTTCGGCAAGGGCACGCTGGAGATGATCTTCTACAACATCACCGCGGGCAAGGCCGACATCAGCGGCGCCCCGGCGGAGCTGCGGCCGCTGCTGAAGGCCGCCTTCCAGCGCAACCCGAGCAAGCGGCCCAAGGCGGCCGAGCTGGCCGAGCAGACCGCCCGGATGTTGCCGAAGTCGCCGCAGGGCTCCTCGCCCGACGAGATCTCGACCGTGCCGCGCCCCGACGCGGCGCCGTCGGTCCCGCTGACGCCGCCGCCGCTGGTGACGGACAAGCCGTCCTACGACATCTCCACGCCGCCGGTGACGCCCAGGCGGCTGATCGAGAGTCAGGAGCAGCTCGCGCTGCCGCCGCAGGAGCAGCAGTACGTGTCGCTGCTGCCCGACCAGCCCGACCCCTACCCGACGCGCCGGGTGTCGCCGGAGGAGCTGCGGCAGATCCAGCGCGAGGCCGGCCTGCACGGGTCCCAGTCAGCCGCCCAGTCAGCCGCCCAGTCAGCCGCCCAGTCAGCCGCCCAGTCAGCGGTCGGCAACGGTCCCGCGGCGCCGCCGCAGGGCGAGACCGACGTGCCCACCAGGCGGGTGCGCCCCGACTCGGCCGACTACCGCAGGCTCACCCAGCCTCCGCAGCAGGGCCAGCAAGCTCAGCACCAGGCTCCGGCCGTCGGCCGTCCCGAGGCGCCGGGTTCCGGTCCGCAGCGCGGCTCCGGCCCGCAGCACGGCCCGCACCAGGGCTCGCCCTCCGGATACCGGCACGGCCCCGGCTCCGGCCCGCAACACGGTCCCGGCTCGGGGCCCCAGCACGGCCGGGGCTCCGGACCCCAGCAGCACGGCCCGGGATCGGGGCCGCAGCAACACGGCCCGGGCTCGGGCCCGCAGCAGCACGGCCCGGGTTCCGGTCCGCAGCGCGGCGCCGGTCAGGGCCGGAATGACCCCAACGACTACGGCCGGCCCAACCCGATCCCGGTGCAGCCGCCGCCCTACATCCCGGCCCAGCCGCAATATCCGCACCTCGACCCGACCAAGCGGGAGCCTTTCCTCCCGAGCGTCGCGCCGGGCAAGGTGCTGCAGCGTTCCAGGGCCTACGGGGCGGCCGGTTCGATGCTGCTGATCCTGATGATCGTGGCGGCGGTGCGCGCGCCCGTGCTCGTGTCCGTCGTGGCGATCCCGATCGCGGTCCTGCTGCGCGCGGCCGACCTGGCCCAGCCGCAGCTCACGGCGCGCAGGGCGGCGGGCGCGGCGGCGCTCGACGTGATCAGGGTGTTCGCCTATCCGGCCGCGCTGGCCAAGTCGGCCGGCATCACGCTGGCCCTGGGCCTCTACGCGCTCATACTCGGACTGCCGGTCACGCTGCTACTCACGGTCGTGGCGGGTATGAATCCCGACAACGCCCTCGCCTGGGGCGCCGCCATAGCGCTGTGGACGGTCTGCGCGGGCCCCGGAGTCGAGGGGCCGGGCAAACAGATGCGCAGAACGCTCGCGTCGCTCGTACCCTCGAGAACAGCGGCGATGGTGATGGCGGGAGTGCTGGCCGCGGTGGCCGCGCTCTCGCTGATCCTCGCCATCGGAACGTTCGGGGACAAGAGGGAGGCCGTATGGACTCCGCTGAACGTCGATCCAGTGAGCAGACAGCTGGATCAGCTAGGGGGGGAATCCGGAGGATGACGGGGGGAAGGTGGCGATGAGCACCCAAGCACCAGAACGCCTCGGCCCGTACCGACTGGTCAGGAAGATCGGCGAAGGTGGCATGGGGGTCGTCCACCTGGGTCTCGACGGCGAGGGCCGCGAGGTCGCCATCAAGGTCCTGCATCCCCACGTGGCCGCCGACCTCAAGGCGCGCGACCGGCTCACCCGCGAGGTCGAGACCATGCGCAGGGTGCGCAGCCCTTACGTCGCGGAGGTGATCGACGCCGAGCTCGTCGGCGGGCAGCCGTACGTGGTGACCCGGTTCGCGCCGGGACGCACGCTGGAGGACACCGTCCTGAGCGAGGGCGCCCTGGAGGCGCGCGACGTGATCAGGCTCGCCCAGGGGCTCTGCCAGGCGCTGGTGGCCATCCACGCGGCCGACGTGATCCACCGCGACTTCAAGCCGTCCAACGTCATGCTGGTCGACGGCGAGCCGCTGGTCATCGACTTCGGCATCGCCCATCTGGTCAACGCGACCCGGCTGACGCAGACGGGCATGTTCGTCGGCACGCCGGGCTATCTCGCGCCCGAGATCATCCGTGACTCCGAGATCACCCAGGCCGCCGACGTGCACGCGCTGGCCTCGACGGTGTTCTTCGCCGCGACCGGGGCGCCGCCGTTCGGCACGGGCACGTTCGAGGCGGTCTGCTTCAACATCATGGAAGGCCGGGCGCAGGTCGACAAGGCGCCCGTGTGGCTGCGCGGCTGGCTCAGCCGGGCACTCCAGGTCGATCCGGCGGCCCGGCCCGGCGCCCAGGAGTTGCTGCGGATGGCCAGGGCGCTCGATCCGTCGGTGACCACGTTCAACGAGACGTCCTTCGACGGGCCGACGGGGACCAAGCGCCTGGGCGACCGCACGCGCACCATGGACAACTTCTCCGACCTGCTCCCGCCGGTCGAGTACACCAAGCCCGCCCCGCCGCCGACGCCCACCCGCCAGGAGCAGCGGCCGGCGCGCCGCGAGCAGCCGCGCCGCGACGAGC
>NZ_BAAAMU010000060.1:0-66397 GCF_039529435.1 Nonomuraea maheshkhaliensis | reverse complement strand
GCTGCTGGTGCTGCTCGACAACGCCGCCGACGAGGCTCAGGTGCGCCCGCTGCTGCCCACGGGGCCGGGCAGTCTCACCCTGGTGACCAGCAGGTCGCCGCTGGCCGGGCTGGAGGCGGCGCGGGCGTACGAGCTGGGCCTGCTCGGCGAGGACGAGGCCGTGGCGATGCTCGCCGGCGTGGCCGGGCACGAGCGGGTGCGCGCGGAGCCCGAGGCCACGCTGCGCATCGTCCGGCTCTGCGGCCACCTGCCCCTGGCCCTGCGCATCGCCGGATCCCGGCTGGCCAGGCGGCCCGGCTGGACGCTCGACCACCTGGCGGGGCGGCTCGGGGACGAGCGGCGCAGGCTCGACGAGCTCAGCGCCGGAGACCTGGCCGTACGGGGCAGCCTCGCGCTCGGCTACCGCGGCCTGCCGGATCAGGAGCGGCGGCTGCTGCGCAGGCTGGGCGCGCTGTCCGCTCCCGACTTCGCGCCCTGGGTGTTCGGGGCGGACCTTGAGCCGCTGGCGGAGGCCGGGCTGCTGCAGTCGCGCGGGCTGGACGAGGCCGGTCAGGAGCGGTTCGGCTGGCACGACCTGACCCGCCTCTACGCCGCCGAGCGCCTGTCCGAGGAGGACGGCGGCCCGGCCGGCGTGCTCGCCGCCGTGGCCGGTGAGATCCTCGAACGCGCCCGTCAGGCCAGAGCCTCCCTCCTCCCGGCCGAACCCGGCACCGGCCGCACCGAGGTCCACTCGCCCGATTCCACGGGACCCGGCACGGGCCGCATCGAGGCCCACCCGCCCGGTTCCTTCACGGTCTTCATCGAAGAGGCGAGTCTGGCGACGGGGTGGTTGCGGCAGGAGGCGCGGTGGCTGAGCGCCGAGCGCCGGTTCCTGGCCGCGTGTGTCGGTGACTTCCACCGAGCCGGCCTGTACGAGGCCGCGTGGCGGCTGGCCTTCTACCTGACCCCGCTGTTCGAGCTGGGCGCCCACCACGACGACTGGCACGCGACGACGGCCACCGGGCTGGACGCGGCCAGGGCGGCGGGCCACCGCCACGGCGAGGCCCTGCTGCTGCGCGGCCTGGCGGACCTGCACCGGGCGGAGGGCCGTACGGACGCGGCCGCCGCCGCGCTCCGGGCGGCCCAGCCGCTGGTGGAGGGCCTGGAACTGGCCAGGATCACGCTCCGCCTCGGCCTGGTGCAGGCTGCCGAGTCCGAAGGTGGGCTCGACGACGCGAGCGGACAGCGGCGCGCGGGCCGGGTCAGGGAGGCCGAGCGGGCGTTCGTACGGGCGCTGCGGGTCTTCGAGGAGGCCGGCGATCGGCGCGGGCGGGCGGACACCCTGCGCGCGCTGGGCACCCTGCGCCAGGACGAGGAGGCGTTGCGCCAGAGCCTGGCCGCCTACCAGGAGCTCGGCGACCCGAGAGGCGAGGCCGAGGCGCTGCTGGACCTGGCCAGGCTGCAGCTGGCCGCCGGCCGGCCCGACGTGGCCCGCGACTGTGTCGAGCGGCGGCTGGGCGTCAACCGCCGCCTCGGCGACCGGCTGCCGGAGGTGGTGGCGCTGCTCGTTCTGGCCGAGATCGAGGCGGCGCGCGGCGACGGGCGGGCCGCGACGGAGGCGGCGCGGTCGGCGGTGGAGACGTTCACCGCGTACGGCGACCGCAGGAACGCCGCCAGGGCCCTGCTCGCCCTCGCCCGAGCCGAGCTGCAGGCCGGCCAGCCAGATGCCGCAGTTGTGACACTTACTCGCACTATGGGAGAGTTTGCCGGTATCGGTGACGAGCAGGGCAGAGCCGAGGCGGAACGCCTCGCACAAGACGCCCGCAGGCGGCCTGATCAGCATATTTAGCGGACTATGCGGATCCTGAAGGTCGCCTCTCTAGGGTGAGAGTCACATCCCCGAATCCACGAAGGTGACCACATCATGCGAAAGACGATCGCACTGGCTTTCGCGGCCGCCGCACTGGCCGGTTGCGGCGTGATCCCGGGTCAACAGGGCGCGGGCGGCGAGGAGAGGCAGCCGGAAACCGCTCCGGCCGCCGCGTCCGAGCAGAGCGCCGCCTCCGAGCAGTCCGCCGCGGCGGAGACGGCGCCCGCGCAGAGCGCGCCGCCCCAGGACACCAAGGTGATCGCCACCCGCGAGGTCAGCACCGGCGCGAGCGGCACGCACGGCAAGGCCCGGGTGGACATCACCGCGCTCACGCGCCAGGGCAGGACCGTCAGCCTCAACTGGACGGTCACCGGCCTCGACGGCAAGGTCAACGTGCACAACGGCTTCGGCGGTGGCGGGCTCGACTTCACCGTCTCCGGCGTCTCCCTGATCGACCCGGTCAACGCCAAGCGCTACCGCGTGGCCCGCAACGGCACCGGCGAGGGCGCGGAGTGCGTCTGCTCGGGGACGCAGGGCCAGTTCCTGGAGCCGGAGCAGTCGTCCACGCTGTACGCGGTGTTCGCCGCCCCGCCCGCGGACGTCACCAAGGTCAACATCGAGATGCCGATGATCGGCGTGTTCACCGATGTTCCGATCTCTTAGTGTCGCGCTGGCGCTCCTGCTGTCCCCGACGCCGCCGCCCAGCCCGCCCCCGGACGCAGCCGGGGCCGTCGAGGACCTCGTGTTCCCCATCGAGGACATCGTCGGCGAGGTCGAGTCGATGGACGGCACCGAGAGCGAGACCAAGCAGGGCCGGCAGGTGCGAGTGGCCGTGACCAGCGACGTGCTGTTCGCGCTGGACAAGTGGCAGCTCACCGCCAAGGCCAGGCAGCGGCTGACGAAGGTGGCCGAGAAGGTCGAGGCCGAGGGCGCCGGCGGGGTGGTCACGATCGAGGGGCACACCGACGACCAGGGGACCGACCCCTACAACCGCACGCTGTCCGAGCGGCGGGCGCAGTCCGTGCGGCAGGCCATGAGCGGGCTGCTGGCGAACGCGGGCGTGACGCTGGAGTCGCGCGGGTTCGGCGAGAGCCGCCCCAAGCTGCCCAATCTGATCGGGGGCAAGCCCGTCGAGAAGAACCGGGCCAAGAACCGGCGCGTCGAGATCGTCTTCACGGCCAGGCAATGACCGCTCGGAAGCGGGGCACCCGGCGGTAGCCGCCCGGGCCCTGTCCCCGGGCCCTGTCCCCGGGCCCTGCCCCCGGCACGTCAGCCCTGCAGCCGGCCCAGCCGTACGTTGACCGTCTCCTTGGCCCCGTCCGCCCGGATCAGCCCGACCCGGGCCTGGTCGCCCGGCTTGAGCGTGGTGATGGTCTCGGCCAGGGCCGCCATCGTCGGCGTATCCTTGCCGTTGATCGAGACGATCACGTCACCGGCGCGGATCCCGGCCCGCTCGGCGCCGCCGCCCCGTTCGACCGAGGCCACCCCGACGCCGCTCGGCTGTCCGTCCGAGCCGATCACCGTGCTGCCGCGGATGCCGAGCGCGGCCCGGTGGGTGTCGGTGACCTTGCCCTTCTCGACGATCTGGCGGGCGATGTCGGTGGCGGTGTTGCTCGGGATCGCGAAGCCGATGCCGGGCGCGGCCCCGCCGCCCAGGTCGGGGTCCGTGGCCGCGAGCGTCGGGATGCCGATCACGTGGCCGGACAGGTCCACGAGGGCGCCGCCGCTGTTGCCGGGGTTGATCGCGGCCGAAGTCTGGATGGCCCCGGCGATGGTGGCGCCGGGCGATCCGGGGTTCTGCGGCTCGGTGACCGTACGGCCGAGCGCGGAGACGATGCCGTTCGTCACGCTGCCGGAAAGGCCCAGCGGGTTGCCCATGGCCAGCACGATCTGCCCCACCCGCAGTTTCGACGAGTCGCCGAACCTGGCCGGCTTCAGCCCGTCGGGCCGGTCCACCTTGATCACCGCGAGATCCCCGGCGGGGAACGACTTCACCAGCCTGGCCGGCCGGGGCGCGCCACCGGTGGCGATGGTGACGTTCATCTGTGTGGCCTGCCCGACCACGTGGGCGTTCGTGACGATGTGTCCCTGGGTGTCGAACACGATGCCCGAGCCGAGCCCGACCTTCGTGTTGATCTGCACGATGGACGGCAGCGCCTCCCTGATGACCCGCTCGTACGCCGCCTCCAGGGCCTGCGGCGACGCGGTGGCGGACGCCGTCGCGGAGGTGGGCGTCGCGGAGGTGGGGGTCGCGGACGGCGAGGCCGTTCGCGTGGCCGAGGGGGGAGGGCCGCAACCGGTCAGCAGTACGGCGGCGGCGACCAGTCCGGCGGCGATCTCCCTCATGGCAGCTCACTGCCCAGCTCAGCCGGAAAGATACGTTTCCCGGACGTTCCGCCTGCTCAGCTTGCCGGTCGGCGTACGGGGCAGCGTCTCCCGGTACTCGATCAGCCGCGGGTGCTTCAACCTGGCCAGCCGGGGCGCGCAGTGCCGCAGCAACTCGGCCGTGAGCTCCTCGCCGCCGCGGACCCCGGCCGCCGGCTGGACGAGCGCCACCACCTTGTGCCCCCACTCGGGGTCAGGCACGCCGATCACGGCCACGTCGGCCACCGAGGGGTGTTCGAGCAGCGCCGCCTCGATCTCGGCCGGGTAGATGTTGACCCCTCCGGAGATGATCAGGTCGGTCCGCCGGTCCAGCAGGAACAGGTAGCCGTCGTCGTCGAGGTAGCCGATGTCGCCCGGCGTGTAGTCCCGCCCGCGCATGGCCGAGGCCGTCTTGTCCGGGTCGCCGTGGTACTCGAAGCGGTTGATCCCGCCGATGTAGACCAGGCCGGGCCGTCCTGGGGCCGCCTCCTCGCCGTCGTCGCCGACGATCGTGAACGACATGCCGTCCAGCGCCCTGCCGACCGTCCCCGGCCGCTCCAGCCACTCCTGGGAGGACACCATGGTCGCCACGGCCGCCTCCGTGGAGCCGTAGTACTCCCACACCACGGGCCCCAGCCAGTCGATCATCGCCTGCTTGGTGGCCGGCGGGCAGGGGGCGGCGCCGTGGTAGAGGTGGGTGAGGGACGACAGGTCGTACGACTCCCGGTCCGGCACCGCCAGCATCCGGTGGAACATCGTCGGCACCATGAACGCGTTCGTCACCCGATGCCGCTGGATCAGCTCCAGCGCGGCGGCCGCCTCGAACCGCTCAGGCGCCACGATCGAGTGCCCGAACTGCAGCGCCATCATGGCCTGCCCGTACGGCGCCGAGTGGTAGAGCTGCGAGCACACCAGGTGCACGCCGCCCATCGGCAGCCCGAAGTGCCGCCAGCTCTTGCGCATCAGGATCGGGTACAGCTCCTCCGGCGTCAGGTCCAGCAGCCGCCGCCGCACGCCCTTGGGCCGGCCGGTGGTGCCGGAGGTGTAGAGCATCATCGATCCGGCCCGCCGGTGACCCGGCGGGCCGGTCGGCTGCTCCGCGACGAGCTCGGCGACCGTGAGGGCGTCCGGCGCGATCACCAGCTCGGCGCCGCAGTCGGCGACGATGTAGCCGATCTCCTCGGCTGTGAAGTGCCAGTTGACGGGTACGAGATAGACCCCGATCTGGTACGTCGCCAGCATCATGGTCAGGGCGTCGGCCCCGTTCTTCAACACGGTCACGACGCTGTCGCCGGGGCGGACTCCGCGCGAGGTCAGGCCATTGGCGGCCTGGTTGACCCGGTCGAGCAGCGCTCCGTAGGTCATGCCCGCGTCGCCGAGGAGGGCTGGGCGTTCCGGGTCTTCGGCCGCGATCTCGTAGAAACCCCTCATGTTCGCAGACCTTACAGAATTAGATTCTGCAGGGGGAATAGAGGAATTATCCCGCTCCGTGGTGACGTAATCTCAAGGCCATGGCGGACGACGGCGAGCGCAGACGAACCTACGATTCACCCACCACCCCGTTCCGCAAGATCGTCGTGCCCGAGGAGCAGCAGGCCGAGCAGACGATCAGGATCTCCCGGCCGCCGGCGTCCGGCGCGTCCGCCCCGGTGAAGCCGCAGACCCCGCCCCAGAGCCCGCCGTCCGCGCCGTCCACCTCCGACCAGACCGCTCCGAAGCAGTCGGACCCCAAGCCGGCCACCCCGAAACCGGCCGCCCCCAAGCCCGCCGCTCCGAAGCAGTCAGGTCCGAAGCCGGCGCCCCCGAAGCAGACCCCGACCACGCCGTCGAAGGCGGAACCGGCCCCGCGCGGATCGGCCGCGCCAGGCCCTGCCACGGCGGAACCGGCCGCGGCAGGCCCGGCCAAGGCGGGCCCGGCCGGCGCGGCACCGGCGAAGACCGGCTCGAAGCCGCCGGCCCCGACCCAGTCCGGCCCGAACCCCACCGTGCCGCCCAAGCCGGCACCCACCCCGGCTCCGCCGCGCCAGGGCCCGCCACCCTCCCCAGGCCCGCACCCGGCGCCGGTGCAGGGGCCGGGGCCGATGCAGGGCGCGAGGCCCATGCAGGGGCCTGATCCGATGATGGGGCCGGGGCCGATGGGGCCGGGGATGCAGCCGCGGCAGGTGTTCGGGCAGCAGCAGGCGCAGCAGCACCCGATGGCGACCATCCCGCCCGTCCCCCCGCTCCCCGCCGCCCCTCCGGCACGCCGGCTCGGTGACATCCCGATCAGGGCCGTCTACCTGCTCGGCGCCATCCTCGCCACGGTCCTGGCCGTGCTCCTGGTCTTCGTCGTGTTCTCCGGCGACGTGCCCGCCAACCAGCAGGCGGGCGAGCAGGTGGTCTCGGTGGCGCCGGTGCCCAGCGCGTCGGTTTCGGCGACGCCGTCGGCCACCGCCAGTGCCAGCGCCAGCCCGACCGTGAGCCCGGTCGTGCTGCCGCCGGTCCCGGCCAGCAAGACGCTGGACACGCTGTCGGGGGCGGCGTCCCTGGCCAGCGGCGTCATCACCGACAAGACCGTGGGCATCACCTATCCGAGGCTGGCCGCGCCGTGGAAGGCCAAGTCGTTCCCGCCGTTCTCGATCGCGCAGCGGATCGGCAAGGTGGCGGTCCCGCACACGGTGATCGCCTCGGCGATGTACCCGGGCGACTCTCCGGAGAAGAAGCCCTCGTCGAACGCCGACTACCGCAAACTCGCCACTGAGGCGGTCCGCTGGGCGATCCGCACCCAGTACCCGAAGGGCGCGCAGCTCGACGAGTGGACCGCGTCCCAGAAGATCCCGGTCGGCAAGGGCTGGACGCTCGGCTACAAGGTCGATTACACCTTCAACGGCAAGAAGCAGCAGGCGCAGGCCGTGGTGACGGTGATCGAGGTGGGCAAAACCAAGCCCGCCATGCTGCTGGCCTCGATCCCCGACTCGAACAAGAAGTACTGGCGCGACCTGAACACGCTCGTCCAGCAAGTTCGCCCGCTGTGACAGGCTGACACGCCAGAAGCATCCTCTAGAATATGGTTCTGGGTAGACTCCCGGACCTGGCTGGAGGATGAGCAATGGCTATCGGGTTGAGCGAGGAGCACGAGGCGCTCCGCGAGTCGGTGCGCGGCTGGGCCGAGCGGAACATCCCCGCGGAACTGCTGCGCGCCGGGGCCGGCGGACGCCCCGCGTTCTGGCCGGGCCTCGCCGAGCAGGGGCTGCTCGGCCTGCACGTGCCCGAGGAGCACGGCGGCTCCGGCTACGGGCTGCTGGAGGCGGCCGTGGCGATCGAGGCGCTGGCCGAGCGGGTGGCGCCGGGCCCGTACGTGCCGACCGTGCTGGCCAGTGCCGTGATCAACGCCTCCAAGCGCCCCGAGCACCTGGAGTCGTTCGCCGACGGCACGCTGACCGGCGCCGTCGCGCTGAGCGGCGAGCTGCGCGGCACCCGCCGCGAGGACGGCTCCCTGGTCGTCTCCGGCACGGCGGAGCCGGTGCTGGGCGGCTCCCTGGCCGACTCGCTGGTCCTGCCCGTGGCCACGGCCGACGGCGAGGAGTGGGTGCTGGTCGACGCCTCCGCCGCCACCGTCACCGAGCTGGCCTCGCTCGACCTGACCAGGCCGGTCGCCAAGGTGGAGCTGACCGACGTGGTCGTCCCCGCCGAGGGCATCCTGGGCGGCGTCGGGAGCGCCGACGTGCGCAACCTGGCCGCGATCCTGCTCGGCGCCGAGGCGGCGGGCCTGGCCTCGTGGTGCGTCACCGCCGCCGCCGACTACGCCAAGGTACGCGTGCAGTTCGGCCGCCCGATCGGCCAGTTCCAGGGCATCAAGCACAAGCTCTCCCGCATGCTCGTCGCGCTGGAGCAGGCCCGCGCCACGGTGTGGGACGCCACCCGCGCCGCCGAGCGGCGAGCCGGGGCCGAGCGGGCCGCGGAGGGCGGCGACAGCGCGGCCGTCAGCGCGGACAAGGAGCTGGAGTTCGCCGCCGCCGTGGCCGGGGTGATGGCCCCCGACGCGGCCGTGCAGTGCGCGAAGGACGCCATCCAGACCTTCGGCGGCATCGGCTACACCTTCGAGCACGACGTCCACCTCTACTATCGCCGCGCGCTCACCCTGCGCGCCCTGCTCGGCTCGTCGGCCGAGTGGGCGTCGAGCGTGACCGCGCTGTCCCTCCAGGGCGTCTCCCGCGAGATGGAGATCGACCTGCCCGAGGACGCCGAGGAGCTGCGCGAGTCGATCCGCGCCGAGATCGCCCGCATCGCCGAGCTGGAGGGCAAGGAGCAGAAGCGGGCCCTGGCCGACGCCGGGTTCGTCATGCCGCACCTGCCCAGGCCGTGGGGCCGCGACGCCAAGCCCCTGGAGCAGGTGCTGATCGCGCAGGAGCTCAAGGCCGCGAAGGTACGCCTGCCCGCGATGATCATCGGCGCCTGGGTGGTGCCGTCGATCGCCGCGTACGGCACGCGGGAGCAGCAGGAGCGCTTCCTGCCGAGGACGCTCAGCGGCGAGATCATCTGGTGCCAGCTGTTCTCCGAGCCCGGCGCCGGCTCCGACCTGGCCTCGCTGCAGATGAAGGCGGAGCGGGTCGAGGGCGGCTGGAAGCTCAACGGCCAGAAGATCTGGACCTCCGTCGCGCACGTGGCCGAATGGGGCATCTGCATCGCCCGCAACTCCAGCGAGGGCTCCAAGCACGAGGGCATCACGTACTTCCTGGTCGACATGAAGGCCCCCGGCGTCACCGTCAGGCCGCTGACCGAGATGACCGGCGAGAACCTGTTCAACGAGGTCTTCCTCGACGACGTCTTCGTGCCGGACGACCTGGTCGTGGGCGAGGTCGGCGAGGGCTGGAAGGTCGCCCGCAACACGCTGTCCAACGAGCGCGTCTCGCTGTCGTCCGGCTCGGGCGGCACCGGCTCGTCGGTCCCCGACCTGCTCGGCCTGGTCGGCCGTCTGGGGCGGGAGCTGACGCCGGTCGAGGCGCAGCGGGTGGCCGAGGTGGTCTGCGAGGGCCACTCGATCAACGCGCTGTCACTGCGGGTGACGCTCAAGCAGCTCGCCGGGGCGGAGCCGGGCGCGGACGCCTCCGTACGCAAGCTGCTGTCCACCTCCCACGCCCAGCACGTCTCGGAGACCGCGGTGGAGCTGCTCGGCCCCGCCGCGGTGGTCGCCGCGGACATGAAGCTCGGCGACGCCGGCTACTGGAACCGGGCGGTGCTCGCGACCAGGGCGATGACCATCTACGGCGGCACCACGGAGGTGCAGCTCAACATCATCGGCGAGCGCATGCTCGGCCTGCCCAGGGACCCGGAGCCGGGCAAGTAGCCACCGCGGCCGAGGGTTTCGGGCGCGCGGCGCCATGGACCAAGGGGGCCCGGGCGGCTGCGGTCATCCCCCCACCGGCCGCGGGGGGATGGCCGTGGCCTTCTCGTCGGGGATCGGGGTGCCGATCCTGATCTCGCCGACGCAGGCGCCGGGGCCGCCGGTCGTGCGCAGGGCCAGCTCGGCGCCCTCTCCGGCGATCCTGACGAACGTCCTGCCCAGGTCCTTGCCGGCCGCCGTCTGGGCGACGCCGAGGCCGAGGCGTACCGACAGGGTGGTCTCGGCCGCGTTCAGGTAGGAGATCTGCGCGGTGTACTCGCCCCCGGGCAGCCGCGCGGGCAGGCGGAAGCGGACCTCGCGCGTGCCGACCGGCACGCACGCGGGGCCCTGCGGGATCGTCAGGCCCTTGACGGCCACCGGTCGCAGGCGGCCGTGCGGGTCGAACGCCATCGGGTTCCGCAGGGGGCCGGAGAGGCTGGTCGTCCAGGTCATCGGCCAGGGGTCGGGTACGCCGAGCAGTTTGGAGTGGCGGGCGTACTCGTGGAAGAAGGCCGCGGCGGCGACGCCGGGCGGGACGTACGTGTCGAGCACGACCGTGCCCGCCGGCACCCGCGCGAGCGCCTGCCTGGCGGTCTCCACGTAAGCGCGTACGGGGGCGCCGAGCGGGCGGTCGGCGTAGGCGGCCACCGACCAGATAGAGCCCGCCGCGAACGTGGCCGCCAGCGGCACCCAGGCCCACCTGAGCCACGTCCACCTGAGCCGACCGGGCGGGCGCAGCCACGGCTGTCCCTCGCCGGACAGCGGGATGAAGGCCAGCCCGATCACGATGGCGACGACGGTGGCGGTGGCGGCCAGGTAACGCAGCTCGTGCCCGAGCACCCCGGGCCCGAGCACCTCGATCCGGCCCAGCAGCACCGGCACCACGTCGGCCGCCAGGAAGTAGCCGAGCAGCACCGGCCACGCCGCCCAGGCCCGCCGCCGATGACGCACGGACACCGCCACCGCCACCGCCGCGACGGCGAGCCCGGCCCAGACCAGCGGCTCTGGGGTGGCGGCCATGGCGTAGTCGTCGCCGACCGGCTGCCACGCCCACGGCCCGCCGAGCGCAGACGGCACCAGCGCCCGCGAGCCCAGCAGCCAGGCGAACTCGCCGGCCACCTCCGGCGACGGCAGCTTCGGGGTCTGCGTCGCCTGGTTGATCTGGACGGAGCCGTACAGGCCGGTGAAGAAGATCCACGAGTACGCCGCCAGGACCGCCGCGTAGGCCGCCCAGGCCCGCCACAGCCGCCACAGGCCCCGCCACGACGTCGTCAGCCAGCCGGCCGTGACCGCCAGCGCCAGCACCGGGATGAACGCGGCCTTGACGAAGAACGCCAGGCCGAACACCGCCCACGCGCACGCCGCCACCAGGTGCCGCGTCCGCCCGTCACGCGCGTACAGGACGTGGGACGCCAGCGCCATCGGCAGCGCCAGTTGCAGCGGCAGCGTCTCCAGCACCGCCGCCCACCACGACAGCGACGGCACCGTCATGGGCGTGAGCAGGTAGAAGCCGAGCGGTACCAGGATCGCCGGCCGCGCCCCGAACAGCACCACCAGCAGCCGCAGCAGCGCCAGGCTCGCCCCTGCTTGCAGCGCCATCGTCATCGTGTGCGCCAGCACCTCGTCGTAGCCGCCGAGCCTGGCCATCGCCCACGAGATGCCGAACCCCCCGGGCAGCAGGTGGCCCACGTCAACCCACATCAGGTAGTCCCAGGTGAAGCCGCTCTCCCGGCCCCTGATGAGGTAGTGGAAGTCGTCCTGGCGGAAGTAGGTCCGCCTGACCAGCTCGAACTTCCACACGAGCTGCGCCACGACCATCGCCAGCCCGGCCGCCAGCACGGCGTCGGCTCCGCGCGGCCGGTGGGTCACCTCTGGTGCCGCCTCCGCCGTCGTCATCGCCCCGTCCTCACCGGCGCAGCGTAGTCAGGTCGAGGTCGCCGGTGGAATGGCCGTGTCCCGGTTGTGATGCCCGGTTGCGATGTCCCGGTTGCGATGTCCCGGTTGCGATGTCCCGGTCGTGCTGTCCCGGTCGTGCTGTCCCGGTTGTGATGTCATAGCGCAATGCCGCGTACCGTCCGGGCCGGGCCCGCCTCCGCCCTCCTCGGGCTGGCCCTGGGCTGTCTGGCGCTCGGGCCCGCCCTGGGCTGGGGCTTCACGCTGATCCAGGACATGGTGTTCGTGCCGGGGCCGGAGTTCTCGGCGTTCACGTTCGGGATGGCGGGCGGGGCGGCGCGGGTCGTGCCGAGCGATGCCGTGGTGACCGCGCTGGCGCAGGTGCTGCCGGCCGAGCTGGTGCAGAAGGCGATCCTGCTGGCCGTCTTCGTGCTGGGGTGCTCGGGGGCGGCGCTGCTGCTGCCGTCGGGGTCGCTGGGGCCGCGGCTGGTGGCGGGGGCGTTCTACGTCTGGAACCCGTACGTGGCCGAGCGGCTGCTGATCGGGCAGTGGGCGCTGCTGCTCGGGTACGCGGGGCTGCCCTGGGTGGTGCGGGCCGTGTGGTCGGGGCGGCGAGTGGCCCTGGCGATGCTGCCCGCGGCGGTGGGCGGGTTCGCGGCGATGACGGTCACGGCGATCACGTCGGTGCCGGTCGCCTTGTCGCGCTGGAAAATCGGGCTTTCTGACCCGGCCGAGTCGCGCTGGTGGGGCGTGGTGCGGGTGGCCGGGGTGCTGGCGCTGTTCAGCCTGCCGTGGCTGGTGCCGACCGCGCTCAGGCCGCACGGCATCGAGGGCGATCCGGTGGGGATCGACGCCTTCGCCGCGCGGGCGGACACGCCCTTCGGCACTGTGGGCAGCCTGCTGTCGCTGGGCGGGATCTGGAACAGGTACGCGGTCCCGCCCGGCTTCGAGGGCGTGGCCGGAGCCGTGGCCCGGCTGGTGCTGACGCTGGCCGGGATCGTCGCCTTCCTGCGGTCGCGGGCGCCGTACCGGACGGGGCTGGCCGTAGCAGCGGGGGCCGGGCTGGCAGTGGCGTGCGCGGGGGTGAGCGAGCCGGGCCGGGAGGCGTTCAAGTGGCTCGTGGAGGTGTGGGGCGGGTTCGCGGTGTTCCGCGACGCGCAGCAGTTCGTCGCGCCGCTGGCGCTGGTCGCGGCGCTCGGGCTGGGCGCGCTGGCCGAGTCGGTGACGGGGTCGGCGGTCGGGCCGGTGACGGGGCCGGTGACGGGGCCGGTGACGGGGGCAGTGGCGGAGCCGGTGGCCGGGTCGGTGGCGGGGCGGCGGGCGTGGACGGTCGCGCTGGTGCTGGTGCCGTTGGCCGTGCTGCCCACGATGGCGTGGGGGTCACTGGGGCGGCTCGGCAGCGTGTCCTATCCGGCGAGCTGGACGGCCGCGCGGGAGATCATCAGGCGTGATCCCGTGCCGGGGGACGTGCTGGTGCTGCCGTTCGAGTCGTACCGGCAGTTCCCGTGGAACGGGGGCCGGGCGGTGCTGGATCCGGCCCAGCGCTTCTTCGCGGTGCCGGGCCGGCGGGTGGTCTCCAGCGACGCCGTACGGGTCGGCGAGCTGGTCGTCAGGAGCGAGGATCCCCGCGCCCGCGAGGTAGAACGCGTACTAGAAGGATCCTCGCCCGACCTGCCAGCGGCCGGATTCCGCTACGTCATTGTGGATGCGGGGACACTTGAGGAGCGGCGCCGGTTCGGTCTCTGGCTACGGAGCGCGAGGGTCCTGGTCGATACCCGTGACCTGGGGTTGTACAGATTCGAACGGGTTGGTCGCTGAGTCTTGCTCCGGATCGGACCCTGATCAGGCTCTTTGTTAATATTTCCGCTAGCTACTTCCGAGTAGCAAGAATTGGTTCTAAGTTGAGGGACGCCCGCACCGCTTGCCCGCTTGAGGAGGAACCCCGGTGATCAAGATCCTCTTAGCGGCGATGATCGGCATCGCCGTCGCGGCACTCGTGGCGACGGTCACCACCGTCACCTTCACCGGCGCCACCGCGACGCCGGTCAACCAGCCGCTCTACAACTACGGCGACCGGTAACCCGAGCCGAGATGCCGCCCTCTCCGCAAGGGGACGAGCGGACGAGTCGACCACCACTGCTTGAGATCGTCATTCCCGCCTACAACGAGGAAGGGCGACTACCCGGGGGGCTCCTGCAGCTGTGCGCGAAGCTTGCCCGCATGCCGTTCCCCAGCTCTGTCATCGTCGTGGACAACGACAGCACCGACCGCACGGCCGAGATCGTCGAAACCTGGCCGAGCGGTCCCGTTCCCGTCCGGCTGATCCGGTGCGCGATCCCGGGCAAGGGCGCCGCCGTACGCGCCGGACTGCTCGGCACGAGTGCGCCCTTCGTCGGATTCCTCGACGCCGACATGGCCACCGACCTCGGAGCCATCGACGTGGCGCTCGGGCTGCTGCTGTCCGGTGAACGGGTCGTGATCGGATCGAGGGGACACGACGGCTCACTCGTGGAGAACCGGCACAGCAAGGTCCGCGAGCTGGGCGCCTTCGGCTTCCGCGCGCTGGCCGGCGTGCTCGTGCACGGCGTGAGCGACACCCAGTGCGGCTTCAAGTTCTTCGACGGCGTGCTCGCCCGCGACATCGCCGCCGAGCTGCGCACGCCCGGCTTCGCCTTCGACGTCGAACTGCTCGCGCGCTGCCGACGGCAGGGCGCGGCCGTGATGGAGATCCCCGTGTGCTGGCGGGACATGCCGGGCTCGCGCTTCTCCCCGGCCCGGCACACGTTCGGCATCGTGCTGGAGCTCGGCCGGATCTGGCTGCGGCTGCGCGCCCGGCCACGGCCCGCCGCGCGCCCGGCGTGGGAGCCGCCGCTCGACCCCGTCGGATATCCGTGAAGATCGCGGTCGTCAACTGGCGTGACCCCTGGCATCCGCAGGCGGGCGGTGCGGAGACGTTCGCCTGGGAGCTGGCCCGCCGCTTCGCGCGGGCCGGCCACACGGTGTGCTTCGTCACCGCGCGGGCGCCGGGGCAGAGCCGGCACGAGAGCGTGGAAGGGGTGCGTTTCGTCCGCATGGGCGGGGTCTTCACCGTCTATCCGCTGGTGCTGGGTTGGCTGCTGCTGCGCCGGGGGCGCTTCGACGCGGTGCTCGACTGCCAGAACGGGATCCCGTTCTTCACCCCGTGGGTGCTGCGGCGGCGTACCAGGGTGCTGTGCGTCGTGCACCACGTGCACGACCGGCAGTTCGGGGTGCACATGCCGGGGTGGCTGGCGGCGGTCGGGCGCTTCCTTGAGGGGCCGGTGTCGCGGTGGAGCTACCGGCGGCACGAGAGCGTGGCCGTCTCGCCGTCCACGGTGCTGGCCATGCGCGAGCGGCTCGGGTGGACGGGTCCCGTGCACATCGTCCCGAACGGGGTTCCCGAGCCCACTGTGCCCGGGGAGCCCGATGCGCCCGGCGGGGATGCGAAGGGCGGGGTTCCGAGGCTCGTCTGTCTTGGGCGGCTGGTCGCGCACAAGCGCGTTCACCTGCTGCTCGACGCGGTGGCCGAGCTGCGTAAGCGCTGGCCCGGCCTGGTCGTGGACGTCATCGGCAGGGGTCCGGAGGAGGCGGCGCTGCGGGAGCGGCTGCCCGAGGGCGTGACCCTGCACGGGTACCTGCCGGAGGAGGACAAGGCACGCCTGGTCGCGCGGGCGTGGCTGCACGTCAGCGCCTCCCAGGGGGAGGGCTGGGGGCTGAGCGTGCTGGAGGCGGCCGCGCTCGGCGTGCCCACCGTGGCGTTCGACGTGGACGGGCTGCGGGACGCCGTACGGCACGGTGAGACGGGCTGGCTCCTGCCCGAGGGGACGGACTTGGCCAAGGGCATCGGCGCGGCACTCGACGAGCTGGACCACACTTATACCGTGAAATGTCGGGAATGGGCGGGCCGCTTCTCCTGGGACCGCAGCGCGGACCGTCTCATCGCGCTCATGCACGGCCGCGACCCCGGCCCCGCTCCCGGCCTCGATCCCGCCCCCGACTCCGGCCACGGCGGGGAGGTGCGGTGAGCGAGCCGACGGCCGCGCGGCGGGTCATGAGCCTGCTCCCCACCGACAAGCTCGTCGCCGGACGCCGCACGGGCGCCGGCCGGCCGGTCGGCGAGCCGGCCAGGCGCCGCCTCTGGCTGCTGCTGTGCTGCTTCGGCTTCGCCCTGATGGCCTTCACCACCAAGCCGGGCCACCTCATCTCCGACACCAAGATGGACCTGGCGCTCAACCCGGTCGGCTGGCTGGAGCGCGCCGCCCACCTGTGGGACATCCAGCACTTCGGCCAGTTGCAGAACCAGGTGGCCGGCTACGTCTTCCCGATGGGCCCGTTCTTCGCCCTGGGCGACCTGGCCGGCGTCGAGCCGTGGGTGACGCAGCGGCTCTGGCTGACGCTGCTCATGTGCGTCGCCTTCCTCGGCGTGGAGCGGCTGTCGCGGCAGCTCGGCATCGGCACGCCGGGCACGCGGATCGCGGGGGCGCTGGCGTACGCGCTGGCCCCGCGCACGCTGTCCATCCTCGGCGAGATCTCCATCGAGTGGCTGCCCGCCGCGATGCTGCCGTGGATCCTCATCCCGCTGCTCACCGCGTCGGAGACGGGCCAGCGGGCGCGCGGGGCGATCAGGTCGGCGCTGGCGGTGGCGCTGTGCGGCGGCGTGAACGCGGTCGCCGTGCTGGCCGTGCTGGTCGCGCCCGTGCTCTACATCCTGACCCGGCCGCGCCCGGTGCCGCGCTGGCGGCTGCTCGCCTGGTGGTCGGGCACGGTCGCGGTGGCCACCCTGTTCTGGTCGCTGCCGCTGCTGCTGGTGGGCCGCTACGCGTTCTCGTTCCTGCCGTACACCGAGACCTCCGAGACCACCACGGCCGTCACCTCGCTCACGAACGTGCTGCGCGGCGCCTCCGACTGGGTGCGGTACCTGCCGCTGAACGGCGTCTTCGAGCAGCCGCCCGGCTTCGCCATCGCCACCTCCGCCACGATGGTCGTGGTCACCGGCGTGCTGGCCGCGCTCGGCCTGGCCGGGCTGGCCCGCCGCGACCTGCCCGCCAAGGGGTTCGTGGTGGCGATGTTCCTGGTGGGCGTGGTCGCGCTCGTGGCGGGGCACGCGAGCGCGCTTGAGCCGGTGCTGGCCGAGCCGGTGCGCTGGCTGCTGGACGGGCCGCTCGCGCCGCTGCGCAACCTGCGTAAGTTCGACCCCCTGATCCGGCTCGCGCTCGCCTTCGGCCTGGCTCATCTGCTGGTCAGAGCCAGGATCCCGCTGCGCACGGTCGCGGTGGCGGCCGCCGCGGCGCTCGTGCTGCCCGTCTTCAACCAGGGACTGGCCGCGCCCGGCGACTTCGAGCGGGTGCCGTCCCACTGGCAGGAGGCGGCGGACTGGCTCAACCGCAACGCCGGCGACGACGGCGTGCTGATCGTGCCGGGCGCCAAGTTCGGCGAGTACGTCTGGGGCCGCCCCATGGACGAGCCGCTGCAGGCCCTGACCACCGCGCGCTGGACCGCCAGGCAGATCACCCCGCCCGGCAGCGTGGGCCTGACCAGGCTGCTCGACGCCATCGACCAGCGCCTGGCGGCCGGGCACGGCTCGGCCGGGGTGACGACCGTGCTGCGCCGGCTGGGCGTGCGTTACCTGCTCGTCAGGAACGATCTGATCAGGCAGAACCTCCAGGGCGCCTGGCCGTCCCGCGTGCACGAGGCGCTGCGCGAGACGCCGGGGCTGACGAAGGTGCGCTCGTTCGGCGAGCCGGTGGGGGACAGGGAGACCGACGACGCGGTCAACCAGCTCGACGCGCCGTTCCCCGCGCTCGACCTGTACGAGGTCGCGGGCAGCAGCGACCTGGTCTCCGTGCAGGCCGCGGCCGACGCGGTGGCCGTGCGCGGCGGGCCCGACTCGCTGCTCGCGATGGGCGATCTCGGCCTGCTCGGCGACGCGCCCGTCCTGGTCAACGGCGACGCGGGCACCCGCGAGGCGCCGACCGTGGTCAGCGACGCGCTCCGGCTGCGCGAACGTTCCTTCGGCGAGATCAGGACGAACCTGTCGCCCACGCTCACGGCGGGCAGCAAGGCGGACTTCGGCGGGGTCAGGGCCCTGGACCTGCTGGAGAAGGGCTGGCTGGACGAGACGGCCGTGGCCGAGTACCACGGCATCGCCGGCATCAGCGCCTCCTCCTCGGTCGCCGACCCGTACGCGATCGCGGGGATCAGCTCGACCGGCCGCAGCCCCTGGGCGGCCATGGACGGCAACGTCCGCACCGGCTGGGAGAGCGACGGCTCGAAGCGGCCGGTGGGCGAGTGGCTGCGGGTGGACCTGCCGGGCAGCACGCGGATCCCGTACGTGAACGTGATGTTCGCCCCCGACCTGCTGCTCGGCCAGGTCGTCACCCGGGTGGCCGTGGAGAGCGAGGCGGGCAGCCTGGTCCAGGACGTGCGGCGCACCACGGAGCCGCAGCGGCTGCGGGTGCCCGACGGGCCCACGAGCTGGGTGCGGATCAAGGTGGCCGGCACCGCGTCGAAGGAGTGGAGCTATGGGCAGCGGGTCGGCGTCGTCGAGCTGTCGATCCCCGGCGTCACCGCGGGCCGCTCGATCCGGCTGCCCGGCCAGGGCGGCGACGCGTACGTGATGGACCGAGGGCTGGATGAGCGGCCCGCGTGCATGCGCAACGCCTACCGGTGGGTCTGCAACGAGGTGGTGCTGGCCAAGCAGGGCGAGGAGACCGGGTTCGACCGGACTTTCCGCGCGGAGTCCGCCTCGGCGGCGAACGTGCGGGGAACGGCCGTGCTGAGGGATGCGAAGCTGGTCGACCGGTTCACCCGGGTCCGTGCTGACCTGACCACCGTGACCGGCTCGTCCCAGTTGAGCGAGGACGCGGTGGTGGCGCCCAGATCCGCCTTCGACGCGGACGGAAGCACCACCTGGATCCCCGCCGCCGGCGACACCGAGCCCACGCTCACCATCGCCTGGAAGGGAAAGCGCACGATCTCCCGGATCCAGATCGGCCGGCCTGGCGGCGACAGGCAGCCCATGGACGTGATCGTGAGCGGCGACGGCGGCGCGGTGCGCGGCGGGCGGGTGGACGAGCGGAACGTGCTCACGTTCAAGCACATGAAGACCTCGAAGATCAAGCTGCGCTTCACCCCGTTCTCGCAGCGGCTGCAGGTGACGGAGCTGGTGGTGCCCGGCGTCGACCCGGTGGGCCGGCCCGCGGACATCCCGCTCAGACTGGACTGCGGGCTCGGGCCGAACATCGAGGTGAACGGGCGCAACGTCGCCACCCGGGTTGTCGGCACCCACGCCGACCTGCTCGAACAGCGGCCGGTGCGGATCATCGGCTGTTCGAGGGCCGGGCTCGCCGCCGGTGACAACCGGGTGCGGGTGGCCGGCTGGGATCCGTACGCGATCGACTCGCTCGTGGTCGGGTCGCTGGCGGACGAGCCGCGCGGCGTGGAGGGCGCGGCGGTGCAGAGCACCTGGACCGCCGCGGAGCGCGAGGTCAAGGTGAGCGCGCCCAAGGACGCCTTCCTGGTCGTCAACGAGAACTACAACGCCGGCTGGCGCGCCCAGATCAGCGGCAAGACCCTCAAACCGGTGCGGATCGACGGCTGGAAGCAGGGCTGGGAGCTGCCGGCCGGCACGTCGGGGACGGCCAGGCTGGAATACCTGCCCGACCGCGCCTACCGGCTCGCGCTCCTGCTCGGCCTGGCCGGGATCGCGCTGCTCGCGCTGGCCGCGCTGGTGCTGCGGGGGCCGAGGCCCGAGCACGTACGCGAGACCGCCCCGGCGTCGGCCGCGCGGCTGGCCAGGCCGCGGGCCCCGTACGTGATCCTGCTGGCGCTGGCCTTCGGCGGCTGGGTGGCGAACTGGCCCGGCATGATCGCGGTGCTCGCGGCCGTCCTGGTGACCCTGCTGCTGCGCGCCCGCGGGCTGCCCGCCCACTGGGCGGCGGCCGGCGTCTACGCCGCCGCCACGGCCGCGCTGGCGGCGGCCATGGTGCTGCGCGAGTACGGGATCGACGTGGCCTATCTCATGGACGAGGTGCCGCAACTGGCGGCCTGCGCGGCCGTGGGCGTGCTGTTCGGGCAGCTCGTCACGGAGCCGGCGCGGCCGGCAGCGCCGCAGGAGCGGCCGGCGGCCGAGCAGGTGCTGACCGGTGTCGGCTGAGCTTGAGCGCGCTCACCTCGACGAGGTGATAGCTGCCGACGCTCAGCAGCATCGTGACCACGAACGACACCACGGCCACACTGGCGAAGTCGCCCTGGAACGGCTGCGCGCCCATGATCTTGAGCTGCAGTGTGATCACCGGGGCGTGCCACAGGAAGAAGCTGTAGGAGATGCGGCCCAGGTAGGCGCAGACGGGGTTGCCGAGCACGCGGTCGCGCAGCGAACCGGGCTTGGACGCCAGCGCGAACGGCGCCACCACGAGCACCGCCACGGCCGCCTCCAGGCTGATCCGCCAGAGCGACTGCGACAGGGTGGGCAGCGTGAGCGTGCGCGGCCCGGCCAGCCCGGTGCTGAGCAGCGCGTACAGCAGGGCGGCCAGCACGAGCAGCTGCGGCGCGAGCGAGTCGATCACGCGGCTGTGCCCGATCCACACCGACAGCACCGCCATGGCCATGCCGCAGGCGAAGAAGACCAGATGGTACGGGAGCAGCAGGGCGAGCTGCGGCTGCCCGAGCTCCCTGGCCGCGACCACGGCGGCGACCGAGATCGCCGGCAGCACGGCGATGCCCGCCAGCAGCCGCACCGGCCGGTTCCCGCCGCGCGCCCACTGGTGCAGCGCCCAGGCCAGCACCGGCAGCAGCACGTAGAAGGACATCTCGATGGGCAGCGTCCACATCTGGTAAAGCCCGTCGGGCACCGGGTCGCCCGGGAAGAAGTTCTGCAGCAGCAGCATCCACTTGAGCCGGCCCGTCCAGTCGAACGAGCTCCACGCCCACAGCGCCAGCCCGGTCACCAGCCAGTAGACCGGCATGACGCGCAGCACCCGGCGCCACAGGTAACGCAGCGGACCCGGGCGTGGCGTATCCTCGATCACCGCGCGCGCCCACGGGCGGTAGAGGAGCAGGCCGGACAGGAGGAAGAAGATCGGTACGGCGATGCCGAGACGGCTCATCATCCAGGGGAACATGCCCTCGCGGTACATGACCCCGGTGTTGCTCCCGACGTGCAGCAGCCAGACGCCGAGCGCGGCGAACGCGCGGATGCCGTCGAGCGCGGCGTCCCTGCTCCTCATCGCTGCTCCCACTTTCTCGCCTTCCGAGCCGAAACCACGATAGAACTTGTTTCTATCGATTTGGTTGCGGTGGTAGGGGCGCCGCTGACGGACCTCACCCCCTGTCATACTTTGTTGCTCGACGATCGCACCAGACGACAACGTGTTCTACTAAGGCGGAGGCCTCGATGGGTCGTATCTCAACGCTCGTCCTCATCGGGTTCGGGGCTTTCTTCATCGCGCTGGCGCCACTGCTGAAATTCTGGGCGGCCGGCCAGATCATCTCGGCCCCGGCCGACCAGTTCGGCATCTCGCGGCTGGAGGCGAAGGGCGCCCAGTACTTCTCGCTGCAGGACCTCAAGGTGCTGACCGGCGACCTCGACATCATCGTCACCACCCGCGGCGACGTGAAGGAGGCCACCAGCGACCGGGTGGTCTGGGACGAGGCCATGGTGGTCAACGACGTCACCAACAAGCGGCCGCAGATCGACATCTCCGAGCGGCGCAGCGCCTTCGACCGCTACACGGGCGCGGGCGTGAACTGCTGCGGCACCAGCGTGGAGAAGGCGCCGGTGACGATCGAGGGGCAGGTCTACAAGTTCCCGTTCGACGTGGAGAAGAAGACGTACAAGGTGTTCAACGCCACGGCGGGCAAGGCGTTCGACGCCACGTTCGTGCGCGAGGACAACGTCAACGGCCTGCCCGTCTACGTCTTCGAGCAGTCCGTGCCGCCGACCAAGACCGAGACCCGCACCGCTCCCGCCAACGTGCTCGGCATGACCGGCACCACCGGTGACGTGCAGGTGGACCGCTGGTACGACGGCAAGACCACGTACTGGATCGAGCCGGTCACCGGGTCGCCCGTGCGCCAGGAGGTGCAGCGGCACGAGGTGCTGAAGACGCAGGACGGCGTCGAGCGCACCGCGGCCTTCATCGCCACCGCGAAGATGACCGACAAGACCGTGGAAGGGCTGGTCAAGGACGCGCAGGAGGGCAAGAGCACCATCAACCTGCTGCGCAACACCATCCCGCTGGTCCTGCTCGTCGTGGGCGTCTTCCTGGTCCTCGCGGGGGTCGTCGTGGGCCGCCGCCGGCCGGCCGCCGCCGAGTGACGTCCGCGCACATTCCGAGGGCCCGTGCGAACGGGCCCTTTTCTTTTGCCGGAAAGCAACTAGAACAAGTTATAACGCAAGGTTACCCGCCAGTACCAGACGAGAAGTTCTAGTCTAGAACGCGTTGCAGTTTGCTGGTTTGCAGACGTATGGTCGGGCCATGCGGACACGTGTCACGGACATGTTCGGAATCGCACTCCCGATCTTCGCGTTCAGCCACTGCAGGGACGTGGTCGCCGCGGTGAGCCGGGCGGGCGGCATGGGTGTGCTCGGAGCGCTCTACTTCACGCCGGAGGAGCTCGAACAGGAGCTCAAGTGGATCGACGACCACGTGGACGGCAGGCCGTACGGGGTGGACGTGGTCATGCCGGCCTCGTACGAGGGCGCCGACTTCGCCCCCGAGGAACTGGTCGGCCGGCTGCGCTCGATGATCCCCGACGGCCACCGCGCCTTCGTCGAAGACCTCCTGGCCAAGCACGGCGTCCCGCCGCTGTCGGCCGACGCCGAGGCCGGCCGGGTGCTGCTCGGCTGGACGGACGCCACCGCCCGCCCCCAGGTGGAGGTGGCCCTGCGCCATCCCATCGCGCTCCTCGCCAACGCCCTCGGCCCGCCGCCCGCCGACGTGGTCGACCTCGCGCACGCCCACGGCGTCAAGGTCGCCGCGCTCGCCTCCACTCCCCGCCACGCGCTCAAGCAGGTGGAGGTGGGGGTGGACGTGGTCGTCGCCCAGGGCACGGAGGCCGGCGGTCATACCGGCGAGATCTCCACCATGGTCCTCATCCCGCAGGTCGTGGACGCCGTGGACGTGCCCGTACTGGCGGCGGGCGGCATCGGCAACGGCCGCCAGATGGCCGCCGGGATGGCGCTCGGGGCCGACGGGGTCTGGACCGGCTCCCTGTGGCTCACGGTCGAGGAGGCCGACACCCCGGAGATGGCCAAACGCCGCATCCTGGCCGCCACCTCCCGCGACACCGTCCGCTCCCGCAGCTGGACCGGCAAACCGGCCCGCCTGCTCAAGAACGAGTGGACGCAGGCGTGGGAGTCGGAGGATTCGCCCGGCACGCTGCCGATGCCGCTGCAGTTCATGCTGGTCTCCGACGCCCTGCGCCGCATCGGCCGCTCCGACGCCACCGAACTGGCCACCTTCCCCGCCGGCCAGATCATCGGGGTGATGAACCAGGTCCGGCCGGCCAAGGACGTGGTCTACGACCTGCTGGAGGAGTTCGGCGAGGCAGTGACCCGCCTCGACCGCCTCACCAACGACTGACCCCTCAAACGGGAACGACGGTCACCATGCTTTCGAGTCCCACGAAGTCGTCGGTGTTACGGGTGTAGAGCGGCAGGCCTCGGCTGGAGGCCACCGCGGCGATCATGAGGTCCATGCGCCGGGGCCGGGGGTCGCGCTTAGCCGCGATGGTGAGCGCGACGAGGCTCCCGTAGCGGGTAGCCGCATCGTTGTCGAAAGGGAGCGGCTCGAAGTCGGCTACGGCGCTGCCCAGTAGCTCCATGCGGGCGGCCCGGGTCGCCGCGTCCTGGGCCATGACCACACCTTGATGCAACTCGGCGAGCGTGATCGTTGTGAGCTTCGGTATTGCCGGCAGAGCGTCGGGAGCCAGCTCGCTGAGGTCGATGTAGACGCACGTGTCGATGACCCCGGAAGCGTGACGTTCAGTCACGTCGGCGCTCCCAGGGGTCGTCGTCTACCCGGTCCTCTGTCCCGAAGAACTCGTCAGCCTCGCGGCGCATCTCGGCGTAGTCGACCCGGGGGAGCAGCCGATGCTTCGCGACAAGCTCTTCGGCACTCAAGTGGCGCCTGCGTGGAAGTGGCCGCAGCTCCGCTATCTCGACGCCGTTGCGGGTGATGTGGAAGGTCTCGCCCGCTTCGACCTCATTCATGACGGCTGCGGAGTTGTTGCGGAACTCTCGCTGGCTGATGACCTTCAACATGCACCTCGCTGTAGCCTTGTGTAGCTCGCCGTGCTACGCGTTCAGTGTAACCCCGCGAAGGTCAGTGGCCTTGGTAGGTGGCGGGGCGCTTCTCGCGGAAGGCCCTGGTGCCTTCCTTGGCGTCCTCCGAGCCGATCACCGGCCAGCCCAGCTCGTCCGACACCTTCAGGGCCTCCGGCTCCGGCATGCCCAGCGTGTCCCGGTACGTGCGCAGGATGGCCTGGACCGCCAGCGGGCCCGAGGACGCCACGTTCTCGGCCAGTTCGCGGGCCGCCGTGAGCGCCTGGCCATCCGGGACCACGCGGTTGACCAGGCCCATCGACAGCGCCTCCGCCGCCGTGATCGCCCGGCCGGTGAGCAGGAGGTCCATGGCGTGGCAGTACGGGATCTGCCGGGGCAGCCGGACGGCGCTGCCGCCCATGGGGAACAGCGCGCGCTTGGCCTCGAACAGGCCCAGAGTGGCCGACTCGGCCACGATCCGCAGGTCCGTGCCCACCAGCAGCTCAGTGCCTCCGGCGACCGCGTAGCCCTCGACCGCGCAGATGATCGGCTTGGTCGGCAGGTCCTCGCGCAGCAGGCCCTTCCAGTGGAAGTTGGCGATCTGCGTGGCCCTGGCCTGCACCTCCGGGTCCGCGGACGGCTGGCCCATGGCCTTGAGGTCGGCGCCGGCGCAGAACGTGCCCTCCGCCCCGGTCAGGATCGCGACCCTGATCCCCGGCTCCTCCGACGCGTACGCCCACGCCGAGGCCAGCCCGATCAGCATGTCCGAGGAGAGGGCGTTGCGGGCCTCCGGCCGGTTCATCGTGATGGTCAGGACGTGGCCGTCACGCTCGATCCGGCAGTGGGGGGTGCTGATCGGCAGGAGCTCCACGGATGCCTCCGAAGTGACTTAATCAAGCGCTTGCTACGGACTTGGGCCCAGGATACGCTCCCACCAGCAAACGAGAACAGGTTCCTGTTTTGCTCGCGCGACGACGTGAGGGAGCGCCGTCGTCTGGAGGAGCGGCGAGAGCGGAGCGACCAGAGCGGGGGAAGACGGCGGCGTCAAGGGCGACCGAGCCCGCTTCACGGAGTGAAGCCATGAGCAGAGGAGAAACAGATGGGCACGCTCGGTTTCTGGAGGCTCGCGCAGGCGGATCCCGAGTGGATCGCGGCGGTGGACCCCGACGGTACGCAGCACCGCGCGGGTGACCTCCTGGCCCGCTCGAACCGCCTCGTCCACGGGCTGCGCGAGCTCGGGCTCCAGCCCGGCGACGGCATCTGCGGCCTGGTGCCGAACGGCGCCGACGGGCTCGTCCTGTATCTCGCCGCGCTCCAGGCCGGCTGGTACTACACGCCGGTCAACTGGCACCTGACCGGGCCCGAGATCGCGTACATCGTCTCCGACAGCGAGGCCAAGGCGTTCTTCGTACATCCGCGCTTCCTGGGCGAGGGCGTCAGGGGCGCCGAGGCCATCGAGCCCGAGCGCCGCTTCCTCATCGGAAAAGCCTCGGACGGCTTCCGGGCCGCGAGCGAGCTCACCGAGGGGCAGCCCGACACGGCCCCCGCCGACCGCACCGCCGGCGCCACCATGCACTACACCTCCGGCACCACGGGCAAGCCCAAAGGCGTCAGGCGGCCACTCAGCGGCATGGACCCGGACGAGTCCGCAGAGCTCATGACGTTCCTCCTCACCCTGTTCGGCATCACCCCCGGCCGCCCGAACGCCCACCTGGTGACCTCGCCGAGCTACCACACGGCGGTGACCCAGTTCGGCGGCACGGCCCTGCATATGGGCCACACCCTCGTCTACATGGACAGATGGGACGCCGAGGAGATGCTGGCGCTGTGCGAGCGGCACCGCGTCACCAACTCGCACCTGGTCCCCACCCACTTCAAGCGGCTGCTCGCGCTGCCGGAGGAGACCCGGACGAAGTACGACCTCTCCTCGCTCTCCTGGATGATCCACGCCGCCGCCCCCTGTCCAGTCCCGGTCAAGTGGGCGATGCTCGAATGGTGGGGCGACTGCGTGTACGAGTACTACGCGGCCACCGAGGGCGGCGGCACCCTGGCCACGCCCGAGGGCTGGAAGGCGCATCCGGGCACGGTCGGCTCGGCCTGGCCGATCAGCGAGCTGCTCATCGCGGACGACGAGGGCGAACCCGTGCCCACCGGGACGCCCGGGACCATCTACATGAAGATGATGGGCACCACGTTCGAGTACAAGGGCGACCCCGCCAAGACCGCCGCGAGCCGCCTCAAGGACTACTTCACCGTCGGCGACATCGGCTACCTGGACGAGGACGGCTTCCTCTACCTGTGCGACCGCAAGGCCGACATGATCATCTCCGGCGGGGCGAACATCTACCCGGCCGAGATCGAGAACGAGCTGATGATCCACCCCAAGGTGGCCGACGTGGCCGTGTTCGGCATCCCGGACGAGGAGTGGGGCGAGCAGATCAAGGCCGTCGTCGAGCCGGCCCAGAACGCCGAGCCCGGCCCCGAGCTGGCGGCCGAGCTGCTGGCCTCCCTGGAGGGCCGCCTGGCCAGGATGAAGTGGCCCAAGAGCATCGACTTCATCGCCGAGATGCCCCGCGAACCCAACGGCAAGCTGCTGAAACGCAAACTCCGAGCCCCGTACTGGGAGGGACACGACCGTGCCATCTGATCCCCTCGTCGCGCAGCACGTCCTGGAGTTCCCCGGCGGCTACACGCGGACGACGGGGCCGGTGATCGGCCGGTTCCTGACCGAATTACGCGCTCGCCGCATCGTGGGGGTCAGGACGGCGGAGGGCCGGGTGCTCGTCCCGCCCCTGGAGTACGACCCCGAGACCGGCGAGCCGGTCACCGGCGAGTACGCCGAGGTCGGCCCGGCCGGCACGGTGAAGACGTGGGCCTGGGTGGAGGAGCCGCTGGACGGCCACCCCCTCGACCGCCCCTTCGCCTGGGCGCTGATCGAGCTGGACGGCGCGGACACCGCGCTGCTGCACGCCGTGGCCGCGGAGAATCCCAAGGCGATGGCGGCGGGCATGCGGGTCTGGCCGGTCTGGAGCGACCGGCCCACCGGCCACATCACCGACATCTCCCACTTCGCCCCCGAGGTCACGAAGATCGTGTCGAAGGTACGCGCCGAGTACCGGCTCCAGGCCGGCGGCGCGCTGCGGACCTTCCTGGAGGGCGTCGAGCGGGGCGTCTTCCTGGCCGGCCGATGCGAGCGGTGCGCCAAGGTGTACGTGCCCTACCGGCTCAACTGCCCCGAATGCGGACAGAGCCTTGGGGACACGTTCGAGGTGCCCGACACCGGGACGATCACCACGTTCGCCATCAACAACCTGCCCGATCCCCGGGCCCCCGAGGTGCCGTTCGTCTCGGCGTACATTCTGCTCGACACCACCGACATCCCCATGATCGCCCTCATCGGCGACGTTCCCGCACACGAGGTGCGCCAGGGCATGCGGGTCAAGGCGGTCTGGGTGCCCGAGAGCGAGCGCACGGCGTCCATGGCGAACATCCGCTGGTTCGCCCCCACCGGCGAGCCCGACGTGGAGCTGTCATGAGAGATGTGGCGATCGTCGCGTTCGCCCAGACGCGGCACACCGATCACGACACCGGCCTGACCGAGCCCGAGCTGATCGCGCCCGTGATCGCCGAGATCAAGGAGCGCACCGGGCTCAAGCGGTTCGGCTTCACCTGCTCGGGCAGCTGCGACTACCTCGCAGGGGCCCCGTTCTCCTTCGTCTCGGCCCTCGACGCGCTGGCCGCCTGGCCGCCAATCTCCGAGAGCCACGTCGAGATGGACGGGGCCTGGGCCCTGTACGAGGCGTGGGTCCGGCTCCAGCACGGCGACATCGACTCGGCTCTCGTCTACGGGTTCGGCAAGTCGTCCCTGGGTGACCTGCGCACGATCATGACGTTGCAGCTGGACCCGTACTATCTGGCTCCGCTCGGCCTCGACCAGCTCTCCTACGCCGCGCTCCAGGCGAACGCCGTCGGCGCGGACCGGGCGGAGCTCGACGAGATCGTCCGGCGCAGCCGGGCCGACGGCAGGGGCAACCCGTACGCGCTCGATCTGCCCGAACCGGACGGCGAGGACTTCGCCGTACGACCGCTCAAGAAGACAGACGTGCCGCCCATCACGGACGGCGCCGCCGCGATCGCGCTGGCCACCGGCGACCTGGCCACCCGGATCTGCCGCAACCCCGCCTACATCAGGGGCATCGCCCACCGCACCGAACCCCACTACCTGGGCCTGCGCGACCTGTCGGCATCGGCATCCGCCGCCGACGCCGGGCGCGCCGCCGGAGTCGGCAAGGCCCCCGTCGAGGTGGCCGAGCTGCACGCCCAGTTCCCGCACGAGGAGATCATCCTGCGGCGGGCGCTCGAACTCGGCGGCGGCACCCTGATCAACCCCTCGGGCGGGCCGCTGGCCGCCAACCCCGTCATGGCCACGGGGCTCATCCGCATCGGCGAGGCCGCGCGGCACATCCACGACGGCCGCGCCCGCCGCACGGTCGCCCACGCCGCGAGCGGCCCCTGCCTGCAGCAGAACCTCGTGACCGTCCTGGAGGCATGACCATGGGAAACCGGTGCGCGGTCATCGGCGTCGGGCAGACGCACTACACGACCAAGCGCGGGGACGTCTCGATCGCCGGCCTGGTCCGCGAGGCCGCGCTGCGGGCGCTGGAGGACGCCGGGCTGACGTTCAAGGACATCGACGCCGTGGTCATCGGCAAGGCGCCCGACCTGTTCGAGGGCGTGATGATGCCGGAGGCGTACCTGGCGGACGCGCTCGGCGCGGCGGGCAAGCCCATGATGCGCGTGCACACGGCGGGCAGCGTCGGCGGCTCGACCGCGCTGGTCGGCGCCTCCCTCATCCAGGGCGGCGTGCACGAGCGGGTGCTGGTGGTGGCGTTCGAGAAGCAGTCGGAGTCCAACGCCACCTGGGCGCTGTCCACGCACCTGCCGTTCAGCGCGTCGCTGGTGGTGGGCGCGGGCGGCTACTTCGCCCCGCACATCCGCGAGTACATGCGCAGATCCGGAGCACCCGGGCACATCGGGACGCTCGTCGCGGTCAAGGATCGGCTGAACGCGCTGAAGAACCCGTACGCGCACCTGCGGATCCCCGGCATCGACCAGAAGATGGTCGAGTCCACGCCCATGCTCTGGGAGCCCATCCGCTACCTGGAGACCTGCCCGTCCAGCGACGGCGCCTGCGCGATGGTGCTGTCGTCCGAGTCGGCGGTCACCGGCACCCCCGCCTGGGTGCACGGGACGGCCATGCGCTCCGAGCCGATCTTCCGCGCGAGCCGCGACACGGTCAGCCCGCAGGCCGGCAAGGACTGCGCCGCCGACGTCTACCAGCAGGCCGGGATCGCCGACCCGCGCCGGCAGATCGACGTGGCCGAGGTGTATGTGCCGTTCTCCTGGTACGAGCCGATGTGGCTGGAGAACCTGGGGTTCGCGGCGGAGGGGGAGGGATGGAAGCTCACCGAGTCGGGCGCCACGGCACTCGACGGTGACATCCCGTGGAACGCCTCGGGCGGGGTGCTGTCCAGCAACCCCATCGGGGCGTCGGGGCTGATCAGGTTCGCCGAGGCCGCGCTCCAGGTGCGCGGGATGGCGGGCGAGCACCAGGTGGACGGCGCCCGCACGGCGCTCGGCCACGCCTACGGCGGGGGAGCCCAGTTCTTCGCGATGTGGATCGTCGGACGGGAGAGACCCTGATGGAGTTCAACCACGCTGACCTGTTCGAAGGGCTCGCGGACACGATCGGGGACAGGACGGCCATCGTCTGCGGCCAGGAGCGGCGCACGTACGCCGAACTGGAGGCCGAGGCGAACCGGCTCGCCCACTACCTCATGGACCTCGGCGTCCAGCCGGGCCAGCACATCGGCCTGCACCTCTACAACGGCGTCGAGTACGTCGCCGGCATGCTCGCCGCCCTCAAGATCAGAGCCGTGCCGATCAACGTCAACTACCGCTACGTCGAGGCCGAGCTGCTCTACCTCTACCGCGACGCCGACCTGCGGGCGCTGATCTACGACGTGGAGTTCGAGCCCCGGGTGGCCGCCGTGGCCGGCCAGGCCCCGCTGCTGGAGCACCTGATCTCGGTCGGCGGGCCTCCGTCGATCGGCTCGGCGGTCCCGTACGGCACGGCGCTCGAACGCGGCAGGCCGGAACGCGGCTTCCCCGCCCGGTCGGGCCAGGACGTCTACATCATCTACACCGGTGGCACCACCGGCATGCCCAAGGGCGCGATGTGGCACGTCGAGGACCTGTTCATGGGCTTCGGCGGCGGCAACCCGTACGGCGAGCCGCGCACCACCCCGCAGGAGGTCGTCGACGAGGCCGTCAAGGCCACCCCCATGGTCATGATGGCGGTGCCGCCGCTCATGCACGGGGCCGCGCAGATGACCACGTTCATCTCCTGGTGGATGGGCTCGACCACCGTCTTCGTGCGCAAGTTCGAGGCCGCCGAGGTGTGGCGGACGGTCGAGCGGGAGCGCGTGTCCACCATGAACATCACCGGCGACGCCATGGCCAGGCCCCTCACCGAGGCGCTGGAGGGCGGCGAATACGACCTGTCCTCCCTGTTCGTGATCAGCTCGACCGGCGCCATCCTGACCGGCGCGGTCCGCGACCGCCTCCAGGAGCTGCTGCCGAACGTGATGATCCTCGACAGCTTCGGCTCCACCGAGTCCGGCTACACCGCCTCCGGCGTGGCCGGCTCCTCACCGGAGAAGGGCCTGCGCTACAAGCCGAACGCCGTCGTCACCCTGGCCGTGCTCGACGAGAAGAACCGGCCGGTCGAGCCCGGCTCCGGCCAGATGGGCACCGTGGCGAGGTCGGGGCGGGTGGCCTTCGGCTACTACAACGACCCCGAGAAGACCGCGCGCACGTTCGTCACCGACGAGGATGGCACCCGCTGGCTGCTCACCGGCGACCTGGCCACCGTGGACGCCGACGGCACCGTGAACGTCTTCGGCCGGGGCTCGCAGTGCATCAACACCGGCGGCGAGAAGGTCTTCCCCGAGGAGATCGAGGCGGTGCTCAAGGGGCATCCCGGCGTGTTCGACGCGGTGGTGACCGGGGTTCCGGACGAGCGGTGGGGCACCAAGGTGGCCGCCGTGATCGAGCCGCGGCCTGGGGTCGAGGTGACGGCCGCGGAGCTGGACGCGCATTGCCGGGGGTTGCTGTCGGGGTACAAGGTGCCGCGGACGTACGCGTTCGTGGGGGAGATGGTACGGTCACCGGCCGGCAAGGCCGACTACCGCTGGGCCAGGGAAACCGTCGAGAACGCCGGCGGCTGAGGGGCCTTCCGCGTCGGGCCACGGGGCCGCGTGCGGCCCTGGGCCTTGGGGCGCGTGAGGCGCCGGGTCTTGGGGCGCGTCGGGCCGGGCGGAGGTCAGGCCAGGCCAGGCCAGGTCAGGCCAGGCCAGGTCAGGCCAGGTCAGGCCAGGCGACGCAGCTCGGCCTCGACCGCCTTCACTTCCGCGCCCTTTCCCGCCTTCTCCAGCAGCTTCAGCCGGCCGAGCAGCACGTCCCGCAGCAGATCGCTCTCGGCCCCGGGCAGTTCGCGGAGCAGGCCGGCCGAGACGCGCAGGGCGGCGTCGGCGGCGTCGTCCCGGCCCAGCTCCTGCTGGCAGAAGCCGAGCCGGGCGTGCGCCACGGCCCTGGTCAGCTCGTCCCGCGTCACCTGTGTGGTGCGGTGGAAGACCAGCCCGGCCTCCAGCGCCCGCCCCGCCTCCATCAGCGCGTCGCCCAGCATGAGCATCGCCCGCGACAGCAGCCCGCCCTGCATCGGGTTGCCCGGCGAGAACCGTTCCAGCGCCGCCACCGCCTCTCGCAACGGCTGGATCGCCTCGGCCGCCAGCTCCCGCATCCGCAGCGCCCCGGCCAGCGTGAGACAGGCGCCCGCCCTGCTCGTGTGCACGGCCCGCTCGTCCATGCCCGTGGTCAGCAGCTCGTCGTAGATCGCGATCGCCTCACGCGCCCTCGCCTCGGCCTCGACGCCGTCGTCCAGCCGCAGCAGGGGCAGCAGCTCTGAGCTCTGCGCCAGGGAGTCCGCCAGCACCGCCCGGTACGTCAGGTCGTCCGGCGACCGCCTGGCCACCGGGATCAGCTCCTCGACCAGGGCGTTGGCCTGTTCCAGCTCACCCAGCATCATGTGGCACCTGGCCAGCCGCTGGGTCGCCAGCACCCGCTTCACCGTGCCCGTTTCGTGGCCGTTCACGGCGATCTGCGCGTACTCGGCCGCGTCCTGGGGCCGCCCGGACGCGAGGAGGTCGTCGGCGGCCAGCCCAGCGGTCTCGGCCGCCGCCAACGGCTCCGGCAGCCCGCTGAACAGGCGCAACGCCTCCACAAGATGCGCCATCGCCTCCTGCTCCCGCCCGAACGCCCGCAGCACCCGCCCCCGCACTTGAACAGCCTGCGCCCGCACCCGCACCAGCTCCACCCCCGCCGCCGCGGGTCGACCCAATCCGGCTCGGTCCAGCTCGGCCAGCGACCAGGCGATCGCCTCAAGGGCGGCCTGCGGGCGGTCCAGCGCGGCCAGGGTCGAGCCGAGCTGCGCGTAGGTGACGGCGGCCACGGCCGGATCGTCCAGCTCGTCGCAGAGATCGGCGGCACGCTCACAGTGGGCCAGCGCTTCCACAGCGCGGCCCTGTTCGAGCAGCCCCGCCGCGTAGTGATTCAGCGCCATGGCCAGCGTACGGTCCTGGCGTGCGCCGAGAAGATCGATCGCCTGCTCGACCACGGCCGGCCCGACCCGATCCCCCCGCCTGCCCCCAGCCCCACCCCGCTCCCGCGCCGCCACAGCGGCAAGCGCCGCCAGCGCCGACCCGAGCGACTCCCGATGGGCACCGGAGACGATGGCAAGCCCCCGGTGGACCCGTACGGCCAGCTCATGGAGGTGAACGGCGGTCGCAACGTCCCCAGCCCGCTCCGCAGCCACCGCAAACGCACCCAGACACCGACCGAACCTCGCATGCACCCCCAGCCCACCACCCACCAACCCCTCGTGCCCTACTGGCCCAGGCGCCGCCACCGGCCCTTCGTGCTCCGTCGGCGCGGACGCCGTCACCGGCCCTTTGCGCTTTGCCGTTCTGGACGGCGTCAGCGGCACCTCACGTTCCAGTGCCTCGGTGAATCCCGTCAGCGGCCCCACCAGCCCGGCGGCCGCCCCTTCACCTGCGTCCGCGAACCAGGAAAGCCGCTCGATGACCGCGTCGAGCACCTCGACCCCGGGAAGCGGGCGTACCCCGAGCACCTGGGCGTACAGGCCGGTGGCCGCAGCCGGCCCCGCCTCCTCCACCCGCGACTCCGCCAGCCGGAGCAGCGCCTGCACATGCACCTCGGACAGATCACCAGGAATGGGCCCGAGCCGCGTCATCGCCGACGTGCCCGACGTCAGCCGTTCCCTGGCCGCGTCGCTCTCGTGCAGCTCGGCCAGGCAAAGGCCGGCCAGCTCCCAGCACGTGGCGGCGAGCAACTGCTCACGCTCGCCCTGCTCCTCCGGCGAGGACGGCAGGAGACCGAGCGCCCGCGTGATCGGCTGGAGCGCGGCTTCGGCGTTCTGACCGGGATCCGCATCGCGCCTGTTCCAGCGGATCTCCGCCTGGAGCCGCAACGCCCCCGCCAGCAGGAGCGGCGGCCGCAACTCCTCCGCCACCAGCGCCGAACACAGCCGCACCAGCCGATCCGCTGCCTTCTCCGCCTCCGCCGCCTTCTCCGCCTCCGCCGCCTGCGCTGCGCCTGCCTGTGCTGCGCTCGCGTGCGCCAGGGCGGTCGTCTCAAGGATCATCAGCTCGGCCAGCTCAGTACGGAACTCGGCGCTCGTCGCGGCGTGCGGCCCGTACGACTCGATGGCGGTCCGCAGATGCGGGAGAGCCTCCTCGGTGCGCCCGAGCCCCACGTGCGAGCGGCCGAGCGCCGCCGCCACCATGCCCACGGCGATGGCGTGCGGCCCGTCGGGCGCGGCATGCCGCTGGAGCAGTTCGGCCGCCCGGGTCGCCAGCGTGAACCCGTCCGCCGGCCGTCCCGCGTCCGCCCAGGCCCGCGCAAGCATGGCCTGTGCCGACAGATGCGCATGAACCCGCTCGACCCCGGCCGTACCGTCAATCTCGCCCTGCGCGCGGACCCGCTGCTCGGCCCTGCTCACGGCCTCCTCCGGCCGGTCGAGGAGCAACGTCAGCAGCCACGGCAGCCCGGTGCCCGGCGCACCCGATGGACCTGGCGGACCGGACGGGCCTGGCGGACCCGATAGGCCCGGCAGATCCGACGGGCCTGGCCAACCCGATGGACCTGGCGGGCCGGGCTCCAGCCTCCTGCGTATTCTGGCCCGCACCTCGGCGTGATGGCGGGCGTAGCCGGCCTCCTCGGCGCTCAGCAGCTCGTACCGCTCGGTGGCGAGCGCCAACTGCGCCAGGCCGTCGGTCGTTCGGCCCAGCTCGTCCAGGCAGAGGCCGAGCAGCCACGTTCCCCTCGCCCGGGTGGCCGGGTCCGGCTCGGACGGCAGCGCCATGGCCTCCTGCAACGGCCCCAGCGCCTCCTCAGGCCGGTCGTCGACCAGCAGCAGCTCGCCGAGATCGAGCAGTTGGCCGGTCAGGGCGGGGCGGTGCTCATCCGGTTCGAGGGTGACGAGGGCGCGCAGGTTGCGTACGGCCTCCGCGGCGTACCTGACGGCGGCGTCCAGATCGTCCAGCCGGGCGTGCAGCCTGGACAGGACGGAGGCGGCGAACGCCAGCAGGACCCGCAGCCCAGGCTCCTCGGCCGCCAGCGTCCGCAGCCGCCCGACCGCCTCGGTGGCCGGTCGGAGGGCGTCGGCCGGTCGGCCGTACGCCTCCAGCCAGGTGGCGATCAGGTGCAGCCGGTGGGCCACGTCCCTGCTGGTGGGGGCGACGCCTCTGACGGCGGAGGTGACGGCGACGGCGATGCGGGCGGCCAGCTCGGGCAGCGCGGCGGCGGTGCCGATCCCCTCGAAGGGGGTCAGCGGCTCGGGAGCCTGGAGAGCCGGAGCTACCGCCGCCCGCCCCGCCACCGTCCGCTGGGGCGGCGTGAACGCCTCGAACCCACTCCCGACGGCCCCCGCCTCCCCAACGGACCCACGAGTGGCCACCTGCGGGGGCGGGGTGGGCATGTGTGCGAATGGGTGCGGGTCTGGGGCGGATATGCCTCCAGGCGGCTGCGCGGCAGGGCCGGGCCTGCCCGCGAGCGGTTCCCCATCCAGGCCGGGCCCACCGGCGGGCGGTCGCTGGGTTGGGACGGGTGCTCCGGCGAATGACGGCCGGGCCGGAGGATCGTCTGCCGTGGGGGAGTCGGCTGGTGGCAGGACGGACAGGACACTCGTCACGTTCGCCGCGAAGCCCGCGTCACCGCCCGCCGCCTCGAACGCCGCCACCGCCTCCCCCAGCCGCCCGACCCCCAGCAGCGCGCACGCGACGTTGTAGTGAGCCCGGGCTGCCTGCTCCAGGTGGCGGGGGTCGTCCTCGGCCAGGATGCGGAAGCGGGCCGCCGCCTCCTGCGCCGGCTTGAGCGCGCCGCCGGCCTCGCCCCCGAGCAGCAGGGCCGCCCCCAGCTCGAACGCCGCCTTCGCCCGCCCGGCCGCCTCCTCGTACGGGGGAGCGCCCGCGTACATCTCGACCGCCTCCGCCACCGCGACGACCGCCTCACCGACCCGGCCCACGGCCGCCAGCGCGGCCGACAGCTTCGTCAGGGCCTTGGCCAGCGCGATCCGTTCGCCGCTCGTCCGCCGGTGCCGCACGCTCAGCTCGGCCAGCGTCACCTCAAGCGCCCGCAGCCCCGGTCCGGCGGTGGCAGGCGGATCCGGTCGCGCGGTGTCCGGCGTCCGTCGCGGGGGCGGCAGCGCGGCCACGGACGCGGCGAGCCGCTGGTCGGTGGCGAACAGCAGGAGCGCGGCGTTCAGCATGTCGCCGAGCCGGGCGGCGGGGTTCGCCTCCGCCTGGGCAACCAGGGGGCCGAGCCGACCGGAGATCAGGGCCCACAGCGCCGCCCGCACTCGTTCCCGGCCGGCGCACGATCGCAGGACGTTCAGCATGCGTACGAGCTGCTCGACCGTCCGGCCCTCATGGTCGTGTACGGCGAGCACCAGCGCGTCCAGGCCCGCTGTCGTGGCGAGGAGTTGCTCGGCGAGGAGGTCGGGCCCGAGCGGGGTCAGCCGCTGGTCCCGGCGCGAGCCGGGTGCAGGCGGGGGAGGGGGGAAGAGCCGCCCCAGCCAGCCGGCCGCGTTGGAGGCGGCGCTGCCGTGCGGACCGAACGCGCCGCCGGATGCGCGGGTGCTGATCCCCGGCACGGTCGTCAGCAGGCCGGGCAGCTCTACGGGGGTGGGCGCGGTGAGCGTGAGGACCGCTATGGCTCGGCGTGCCGTCACGTCGGGCAGACGTTCCTGCCCGTCCGGCCAGACCCGCGCCCACTGATCGCACTCCCGAACCAGAAACCGCCCCAGCAACCCGCTCCCGCCCGGGTCGGTGCGCCCACCCGTGGTGGTTCGTCCGCTCGTGTCAGTGCGCCTGTCCACGTCGGGGTGTTCGTTCGTGCTGGTACGTGCGCTTTCACCGGGGTATTCGTCGGCCACCTGGCCTGCGCCCGTTCTGCCGTCCCGGCTCCCGTCCCCGTCCCCGTCCCCGTCGCTGTCGCACAGGCGGAGCAGGGCGGCCAGGTGGACGTGGAGGGGGAGACCGTACTCGGGGTCGTCGAGGCGTGGCGGGCTGGGGAGGGCGGCGCGGCTCGGTGCGAACGCCTTCATGGCGGCGAGTGCGTGCTCGGTCCGTTCCTGCAGCGTGAGGGGGCGGCTGTTGAGGCGCACGGTCGTGGTGTTGAGCCGCCGCAGCCACCCGCCGGCCGCCGTGTCGAGCCGCCGCCACCAGTCCGCCTCGCCGGGCTCGCGGACCAGCAGCAGGAGACGTACGCGAGGGTTGTGGCCGTGCTTGGCCAGCCGCCGGATCAGCTCGCCCACGAGCGGTGCCGACGGTTCGGGACGGTCGACGACGAGCAGGGTCGGCCGCAGCGCCTCAAGTGAGGTGCTCCGGGTGGCCAGGGCATCCGGCGTCGTGTCGTGACCGGCTAGGGGATCCGTCACCGCGCCGCGACCGGCCACCGGATCCGGCACCGTGTCCGGGCCGGCCAGCGGACCCGCCAACGCGTCCAGGGGCAGGAAACCCGCGTCCCAGCCCTCGCTCTCCAGCTCCACGCACAGCTCGCCCGCCAGCCGGGTCTTCCCCATGCCGCCGCGACCGCTCACCGCCGCGATCGACAGCGCGCCCGGTTCGTCGGTGGCCCACGTCCGCAGTTCGGCCAGTTCCTCGCGCCGCCCCAGGAACGGGACCACCGCGTGCCGCGCCATCAGCAGCGTCCAGTCGGGGCAGTCCGGCGGCAGCTTCTCGCGGGCGGGTGTCATCAGGGCGGGAAGGGGGACGGCGTGGTCGTTGCCCGTCACGGTCTCCAGCCCGCCGGGGGACACGCCCGCCAGCTCTCGAAACCGCTCGTCGCCCAGTAACGCGGTCACGGGAACGACGTCCAGCCGTCCCTCGGCATGTCCGGCCGTCGTCGGGGTGACCACGCCGATGAGCTGCCCGGCGGGCTCGGCAACTAGGACGGCCCCGCACATACCCCGCCAGAGCGCTTCCGGTACCCCTTCGCCTCCGGCACTCGCCCCGCCGGCCGGCTCGGCTGCTCGTTCGGGTTTGGGACTCGTCTCGCCGGTCACCCCCGCGCTCCCCATCGGCCCCGCCTGGTCCAAGGTCGCAGAGGACGAAACGCTGACCGTCAGAGTCTTCGAGACCGCGCCCGTGGGCGGGGAGACCAGGCCGGGCAGTGTCTCGGCGATGCGGATGCCGCCGCGCCGGACCTCCTGGGCGAACCCCCTGGCGACGCAGCGCACCGGAGCGGAGTCGCCCACTATCCGGACCCAGCGATTGTGCTCGATGCCCGGAAGGTCGGCCCACACTGGTTCGGCGGTCCGGAGCAGGACCACGTCGGCGCCGCCGCGTCCCCGCCACACCGGCTCGGCCGCCGACCAGCGCGCCGACCCGGGCAGACGCACGTGACACGAGGCCCGGCCGCTTCTCCACGGCCCCTCGCCGTCTCCAGCCGGGCGTCCACCGGTGAACACCGGCCGTTCGTCGTCATGGGCTGATCGCCCAGGACCGGGTGCCAGGCGGCCGGAGGTCAGTACCAGGTCGGGGCCGATCACGTAGCCGGAGCCGGTCACGCCGACGATGTCGTCATGACCGGAGAAGACCTCGACGATCCGTTCGAGTCCGAGGCGGTGCAATGGCGTGTCCATCAGCGTCTCCCGATTCCCCCGTCGCCTGCAGGCGACGGGGGAATCGGGAGCGGGAGGGTCGCCGAGGCCCGGGCGTGCAGTGACCCGCTTGGTCTGCACCACATCAGAGATCTCCGTTCGTCGCATGTGAGATGGGCGGTGCTGTCATAGGGATCGTGTGACTCGTCAGGTACGCACTTGTCCCGGTGCGGCGTATGACCTCGGATACCACGTGGTGTGGTGTGCGAAGTATCGCCGCCCGGCCCCAGGCGGCCGGGTGAAGGATCGTCTTGAGGAGTTGATCCGCGCCAAGGCCGACGAGCACGGCCGGGAGATCGTGGCGCTTGAGATGATGCCGGAGCACGTGCGTCTGTTCGTCGAGCCCCACCCGGAGAGCTCGTCGTCGTATGTGGCCGGCCAGTTCAAGGGCTTCACCTCCCATCGTCCGCGCGCCGAGTTCGGGCGCCTGCGCTCTCGGCCGCTCACTCTGTGGTCGCGGTCCTGCGTCGTGGCCAGGGTCGGCGCGGTGGGGGCCGAGACGGTGCAGCGCTATGTCGAGACGCGGGACGAGCGGTCCCAAGGCGGTGGCCGTGCGTAGGTCGTTCAAGTTTCTGCTGCGTCCTACGAGCAAGCAGGCCGTCGCACTTGTCACATGTCTGGAGGACCATCGGCAGCGTTACAACGCCGCCCCGGAGCACCGCCGCATCGCTTATGCGAAGGCGGGTGTGAGTGTCCGGTACGGCGAGCAGTCGGCGGAGTTGAAGCACATTCGCGGTGACGACCCCGGCGGGCAGGGCCGCTGGAGCTTCTCCTCCCAGCAGGCCACCCTGCGCCGCCTGGACAAGGCGTTCCGCGCGTTTTTCGACCGGGTCAAGACGGGACGTACGCCGGGGTTTCCCCGGTTCAAGGGCCGGGGATGGTTCGACCCGGTCGAGTGGCCCAAGGACGGCGACGGCTGCCGGTGGGACTCCCAGCCCGAGCACCCGGCCTCGACGTTCGTGCGGTTGCAGGGCGTCGGGCAGGTCCGGGTGAACCAGCATCGGCCGGTCAGGGGCCGAGTGAAGACGATCAGTGTTAAGCGCCAGGGCCGCCGCTGGTACGTGGTGCTGTCGTGTGAGGAGGTGCCCGCCGAGCCGCTGCCCCCTGCGGGCGCGGTCGCCGGGATCGACCTGGGCCTCGCCTCGCTGGCCACCACCAGCGACGGCGCACATGTGGCCGACCCACGCCACCTCGCCGCGACCGCCGATCGTCTGGCGACGGCGCAGCGCGACCTCGCCCGCAAGAAGCGGGGCTCCACGCGTCGTCGCAAGTCGGTGGCCCGTGTCGCCGCGCTGCACGCCAAGGTCCGGCGCCAGCGCCTCGACACCGCGCATAAGGCCGCGCTCGCGCTGGTCCGCGCCTACGACGTGATCGTGCACGAGGATCTGCGGATCGCGAACATGACCCGGTCGGCGTCCGGCACGATCGCCGCCCCCGGCCGCAATGTCGCCGCAAAGGCCGGTCTCAACCGTTCGATTCTGGATGCGGGCTGGGGGGTGTTCCTGCAGGTCCTCGCGCACAAGGCTGAAAGCGCCGGTCGAGAGCTGATCGCGGTGAACCCGGCCGGCACCTCCCGCACGTGTGCCCGCTGCGGGCACCGCGCGAAGGACAACCGCGTCACCCAAGCCTCGTTCGCCTGCACGGCGTGTGGACATGCCGCGCACGCCGACGTGAACGCGGCGGTCAACATCCTCAGGGCAGGGCTTGCCCTTCGCGACGCTGCGCAAGCGGCTTAGCGAGAAGCCGCTCCCTTCAGGGAACGGAGGAGTCACGGGTCCGCCTATGAGCTACGTCTTAGCCACGTCCCGGCGTGCCGTCTTTCTGGTCAGTGCCTGATCCCATCTCACTATCGCACTATGGCCAGGAAATTTCCCGGCTTGTCATGCCTTCTCGGTTGTGAGCCACGCGGCCAGCCCGAGGTACACGATCCCGCTCCCGACATCCAGCCGCCGACGTGCGCGTACGGACTGGCGGACCCGGCCGGCCAGGGCCGAGGCGAGCATCGCGTACGTGCCGTCGGAGGCCATCCCGAGCAGGATCCACACCGCGCCGAGCAGGAGGATCTGCGGCCCGATCGGCCCCACCTCCGGGTGGACGAACTGCGGCAGGAACGCGAGGAAGAAGATGGCGGTCTTGGGGTTGAGCACGTTGACCACGAACCCCTCCCAGAACAGCCGCCGCTTCGACTGGACCTTGAGCTCGATCGTCTCGCCGCCGTCGCCCCCGCGCATCAGCTTGCGTACGCCGAGCCAGAGCAGGTAGGCCACGCCCGCGTACTTGACCACGGTGAAGGCCGTGGCCGAGGCCGAGATCAGGGCGCTGATGCCCAGCGCCGCCGCGGCCACGTGGACGAGGGAGCCGGTGTGCACACCGAGCACGGAGATCAGGCCGGCGGAACGGCCTTGGGCGACGCTCCTGGTGACGATGTAGAGAACCGCGGGCCCGGGCACGATGAGCAGCCCGAGCGTGGCCACGCAGAAGACGGCGAGCGTCGTGATTTCCGGCATGGGGCCATCGTAGTTATGGCGTCAAAGGCTTTCCGTGAGTGCTGAGAGGAGTGCTTCGACGGCGGGTGGGTGGGGTGGCTCGCCGTAGACGGCGGCGTACACGTGCCTGGTCGAGCCGGGCACCCGGGCGACCTCCACCTCGGGGTGGCGGTGCGCGGTGAGCGCGAGCCCCGGCAGCATGGTCAGCCCCAGCCCGGCCGCCACCAGCGCCTGCACGGCCACGATGTCGTCGCTGGTGAACGAGATGTGCGGCTCGAACCCCGCCTTGTCGCAGATGTCGAGCAAATGGCTGCGGCACCGGTCGCACCCGGCGATCCAGGACGACTCGGCGTGGTCGGCGAGGTCGCCGGGCGGTGCGCCGGACACCAGGTAGCTGGGGTCGTCGAGGAGGTGGAGCATGTGGATGCCGTTGTCCTCGGGGGCGGTGTCGTCGTAGCGGAACATCACCGCCGCATCCACCCGCCCGGCGCGCAGCAGCCGCAGCGCCTCCGGCGGCTCGGTCTCGGTGAGTTGCAGGCGCAGCCCGGGGTGCGCGCCGGCCAGCAGCCGGGCCGCCTTCGGGATGAACGTGCCCAGCGCCGAGGGGAAGGCGGCCAGCCGCACCCGGCCCGAACGCAGCCCCACGTGCGCGGCCAGCTCCTCGGCGGTGGCGTCGAGCCGGCCGATGATCTCCGCGGCCCGCTCGGCCAGCAGCCGGCCCGCCTCGGTGAGCCTGATGCCGCGCCCGGCGCGCTGGACGAGCTTGGCGCCGGTCTCGGCCTCCAGCCTGGCCAGGTGGTGGCTGACCGAGGGCTGGGAGTAGTGCAGCTCCTTGGCCGCCGCGGTCAGCGAGCCCTTGCGGGCGACCGCGACGAGGACGCGCAGGCGTACGACGTCGAGCATCCATCAATCATATCTATCGATCAGCCAGAAGACTTCTGTTGGACCTATCGGTCGGAAAGGAGGAGCGTAGGGAGGGAAGGAAGTACCGCTGGAGCTCCCGGGAGAAAGCCATGAACCTGGCCGCCACGGCCGTCCGACCCGGACTGGACGTCCTGGTGAACGGCGTGTCCCGCATCGCCGCCCGCCGCCTCGGCCGCCACGAGAGCGCGCTGGCCGTGGCCGCGTTCCTGCGCGAGCACCTGCCCGCCCTCGACATCCTCACCCCGCAGGAGCGCGCGGGCTCGCCCGACGGGTACGTCTCCCACGTGCTGCACGCCGAGGAGGACTTCTCGATCGCGGCCGTCGTCTGGCGGCCGGGCCAGGACACGGTGATCCACGACCACGTGTCGTGGTGCACGTTCGGCATCATCAGCGGGATCGAGCACGAGACCCTCTACCGGGACATGGGCGACCACCTCGTGGAGATCGGCCGGGCCGACAACCGGCCGGGGGAGGTCAGCGGGTTCGCGCCGCCCGGGGACATCCACAAGGTGTGCAACACGAGTGACGAGGTGGGTGTGTCGCTGCACATCTACGGCGCGAACGTGGCCCGGCTCGGCAGCAGCGTCCGCCGCGTCTACGACCTCCCGGTCAGGTAGCCGCCCGTCACGGCCTCCCCCGTCGGGTCGCCGCCCTGTCCTGATCTGCCCCGCCCTGACGTGTCCGTCCGTCGCAGGGACGTCCCCGTACGCCCGGCGCAGATGCGAAATTTTATTTGCGCAAATTTATTTTCCCTTCTAGGGTGGGTGCCATGGCCCCCACCGAGAAGACCCACCGCGTCAAGGACCTCGACACGCTCAAGGCCCTCGGCCATCCGCTGCGCATCCAGCTCTACCGCGCGCTCTCCGTCGCGGGCACGGCCACCGCCTCGCAGCTCGCCGACCAGGTCGACGAGGCCGTGTCGCTGGTCAGCTACCACCTGCGCAAGCTGGCCGCCCACGGCATCATCGAGGAGGCGGAGGGGCGCGGCGGGGATGCCAGGGAGCGCTGGTGGCAGCCGGTGTCCACCGTCATCACCACCAAGGACGAAGACTTCGACGCGCCCGAGCGTGCCGCCGTCCACACCGCCGTCTCGCGGGTCTACGCGCGCCAGCGGGGTGAGCTCTACGAGCGTTATCTCGACGAGAAGCAGGCCTGGCCCGCCGACTGGCGTAGCGCCGCCTTCGCCTCCGAATACCTGCTCCGGCTCACGCCCGCTGAGCTGGAGCGGCTGCATGAGGAGCTCGACGAGGTCGTTCTGCGGTGGCGGCGGCACGGGAACGCGGCCCGCGAGGCGGGCGACACGCAGGGGCGGGAGAACGTGGCCGTGCAGGCGCACGGCTTCCCGTTCCGTACGTAGGGCTCACCTGTCCGTGACCGGACGCGCTCACTCGAACGTTATGGAGGAGAGGTAGGGATGTATCCGGACTTGTATCTGTATGTCGAGCGGGCGAGAGGCCGGGAGTTGCGGGCGGAGGCCGAGCGCCACCGCCAGTGCCGGCGTCGGCGCCGTGCGGAGGGTCGTGCTGAGGGGCGCGGCTCGCTGGTCCGCGGGTTGGAGACGCGCCTGGGCTGGGCGCTGGTGGAGGCGGGGCTGCGGCTGGTGCATCGCCGCGCGGTCGACTACTGATCCCGCCGTCCACATGCGGACCGTCAGGCGTCGAGGCCGAGCTGGTGGCGTCTGGCCACCGCGTCCATGACGGCCCAGTGCTCGACGATCCTCCCGTCCCGTACGCGGATCATGTCCAGCCCGCGCACCTCGTACCGCCGGCCGGAGGCGGTGTGGGTGCCTCGGCTGAGGTAGACGTTGGATGACACTTCGTCGTCCGAGACGTTCCGCTCGACCGTGACCGAAAGGTCGTGGAAGCCCGTCTCTCCCGACCTCATCAGCTCCCACTTCTCCCGCCACGCCCCCAGCCCGTGGTGGTCTCCGGCGGCTCCGCCCCGGTGGTCGATCACGTCGGGGTCGATGAGGGCGAGCGCCTCGTCCATCCGCCCGGTGGCGAGCACCTGGGGGTAGAGCTCGATTATCTGTCGATGTACCTCTCCTGCGGTCGTCATCCTGATGTGCTCCTCAGATAAGTGGGGAATTCCCCGTTTCTGGTCGCCGCTACACTAAACGGGGAAGTCCCCATTTGGCAAGGAGAACGATGCCACGCCCTCTGCGGGCGGACGCGCAGCGCAACCGCGACCTGCTGCTCGCCGCGGCCGCCCACGTGTTCGCCGAGCGCGGCGCCGACGCGCCGATGGACGAGGTCGCCCGCCGTGCCGGGGTCGGGAACGCCACGATGTACCGGCATTTCCCGACCCGTTCCGACCTGCTGGCCGCCGTCTACGCCGACGAGGTAGAACAGCTCCGGGCGAGCGCGGAGTCGCTGCGGGCGGCCGGGCCTCCGGGGGAGGCGCTGCACGCGTGGCTGCGGCTGTTCATGGACCACCTGACCACCAAGCGCGATCTGGCCCTGGCCGCGACGGATGACACGGCCCTGCACGCCGCCTGGCACCGCACCATGATCGAGGCCGCCTCGATGCTGCTGGAGGAGGCCAGGCAGGCCGGTCTCGTACGAGCCGATCTGGACGTACGCGACCTGCTCACGCTCGTCAGAGGCATCACCCTGACCGCCACGGACCGCGCACAGGCCGAACGGCTGCTGTCGCTCGTGGACTGGAGCGCCTGATCAGACGGCGCCCCTGACCAGGCGTTCGTGGCCATGCGCCTGATCGTGCCCCTGTGTCGATCACGCAAGGACAGTCCGTCCTGCCTGCGACTCCGCCTGCGCCCCGGCGCCGCCCGGCCCCTGCTCGGAGTGCCGGTGAACGAGCTGGTCGACCGGGTGATCGACCTGGAGGAGCTGTGGGACGGCCCGACGGGCGCGCTGACGGGTGCGCTGATGGAGGCCGGCTTCGATCTCCGGCGCGTTCTCGCCCGGCTCGGAGCGGCGCTGGCCGAGCGGATCGAGCGCCGGTCCGCCGTGGACGTGGCCCGTGGCGAGCTGGAGCGGCTACTACGACCAGTCGCACATGGCCGCCGAGTTCCGCCGCCTGATAGGCGCCGCCCCGGCGGCCTACTTCGCCGGCCGCCTCCCCGCCCCACACGCCTGCTGAAGCGCCGCACGAACCCCGCACCACCCGCCGAGCCCGAGCCGCTGCCCGCACGCCGCATGCACGCCCGGAGCTACACCCCCAGGGCCGAGGGCAGGCTCAGCTCGTTCAGGAAGAGCGCCTCGGTGGTCGCCACCCTGCGCAGTTCCTCCAGATCGACCCGCTCGTTGGGCGCGTGGATGGCCGCCTCCTCGTCCTCGGCGCCGAACAGCAGGATCTCCGCCGCGGGGAACTGCTTGAGCAGCGTGTTGACCAGCGGAATCGACCCGCCCGCACCCACGTCACGCGGCGGGCGGCCGAAGGCGCGCTCCATGGCCCGGTTGAGCGCCGCGCGGGCCGTGCCGCCCGAGTCGGCCTGGAAGCCGGAGCCGACCGTGAAGTCGCCGAACGACACCTGCACGCCCCACGGCGCCACCTGCCGCAGGAACTCCACGACCGCGTTCACCGTCGTCTTCGGGTCGCCGGCCGGAGGCACGCGCACGGTCACCCGCGCCCTGGCGGCGGGCTGGACGGCGTTGATCGCCCCCGACACCGACGGCACGTCGAGGCCCGTGACGGTGATCGCGTACGACGACCAGAGCCGGTCGGCCAGCGAGCCGGAGCCCACCAGCGACACCCCGTCCACGACCCCGGCCGTCTTCCTGAACTCCTCCTCCGACGGCCCCTGGCCGAGGAAGGAGCCGCGCGGCAGGCCGGGCACCCGGATGTCGCCGTTGTCGTCGTGCAGCGAGGTGAGCATGCGCATCAGCGCCGCCAGCGCGTCGGGCGCCGCGCCGCCGAAGGAGCCGCTGTGGACGGCCTCCCGCAGCGTGCGGACCTCGACGGTGAACGCGGCCATGCCGCGCAGCGACGTCGTGACCGCCGGATCGCCCACGCGCGGGTTGCCGGTGTCGGCCACCACGATGGCGTCGGCCCGCAGCAGGTCGGGGTTGCGCTCGACGAACGCCTCCAGCCGGTCGCCGGCGTATTCCTCCTGGCCCTCGATGATGACCTTGATGCCCACGGGGAAGCGCCCCTGGAAGGCACGCAGCGCCGTGACGTGGGAGATGACGCCCGACTTGTCGTCGGCGCAGCCCCGCCCGTACAAGCGGCCGTCGATCAGCGTCGGCTCGAACGGCGGCGTACGCCATGCGGCCGGGTCCCCCGCCGGCTGCACGTCGTAGTGCGCGTAGAGCAGGACGGTGGGCATGCCGGGGGGCGCCGGAGCCTCGCCGAAGACGGCGGGGAAGCTGCCCTCGACGGGCACCTGCTGCACGCGCGGCAGCCCGGTGGAGCGCAGCAGCTCCTCCGTCATGGCGGCGGCGGCGAAGACGGGCTCCTCCGGATGACCGGGAAAGGCCACGGACGGTATGGCGGCTAGCCGTCTCAGCTCGTCGACGGCCTGTGGCATCGCGGCGGAGACGGCGCTCTCGATCTGGTCAGGAGTCACGGAGGGTCCCCCGGGGGTCGTTCTCAACAGTGCATGGCTGTTCACACGAGTTAACAGCAGTTTGTCTCATTGGATCACAACGGGCCCTGCGCTGCGGAAACAGGGCGGGAACAAAGCTGGGACGCGTGTGACCATGCGGGCCAATGTACCTGCGGATTTCGTTGCCGTTACAAAGGGGTTCTGCGGATCTCGATTTTCTTGCATAGTGCTGCGACCGATTCGCTTGGCAAGGTGCACGTGAGCAGGCAGACTGTGGGAAGTTCAGACACGAGGGAAGATAACCATGACGCTGCCGGAACACGACGTCCTCAAGGCCGCGCAAGACAACCTGTGGTTGCACTTCACCAGGCACAGCGCCTACGACACCGCCGAGATCCCGACGATCGTGCGGGGCGAGGGATCCTACGTCTACGACATCCACGGCAAGCGCTACCTCGACGGTCTGGCGGGGCTCTTCGTGGTCCAGGTGGGCCACGGTCGCCAGGAGCTGGCCGAGGCCGCCGCCAAGCAGGCTCAGGAGCTGGCGTTCTTCCCGCTGTGGTCCTACGCCCACCCCAAGGCGGCCGAGCTGGCGCAGCGCCTGGCCTCCTACACCCCGGGCGAGCTGAACCGCGTCTTCTTCACCACCGGCGGCGGCGAGGCGGTCGAGACCGCCTGGAAGCTGGCCAAGCAGTACTACAAGCTCGTCGGCAAGCCGCTCAAGCACAAGGTCATCAGCCGCCAGATCGCCTACCACGGCACCCCGCAGGGCGCGCTGTCGATCACCGGCATCCCGGCGTTCAAGCAGATGTTCGAGCCGCTGGTGCCCGGATCCGTCCGGGTCCCCAACACCAACCACTACCGCGCCGACGAGATCACCGGCGTCAAGGGCATGACGCCCGAGGAGTACGGCATCTGGGCCGCCGACCGCGTGGCCCGCGCGATCGAGATGGAGGGCCCCGACACGGTGGCCGCCGTCTTCGCCGAGCCCGTGCAGAACGCCGGCGGCTGCTTCCCGCCCCCCGACGGCTACTTCCAGCGCCTGCGCGAGATCTGCGACGAGTACGACGTCCTGCTCGTCTCCGACGAGGTCATCTGCGCCTTCGGCCGGCTGGGCACCATGTTCGGCGGCCAGAAGTTCGACTACGTCCCCGACATCATCACCTGCGCCAAGGGCCTGACCAGCGGCTACTCGCCCATCGGCGCCATGATCGCGCACGAGCGGCTGTTCGAGCCGTTCAAGGACGGCGACACCATGTTCGCCCACGGCTACACCTTCGGCGGCCACCCCGTCTCCTCGGCCGTGGCGCTGGCCAACCTCGACATCTTCGAGCGCGAAGACCTGCTCGGCCACGTGACCAAGAACGAGCCGGTCTTCCGCCAGACCCTCGACGACCTGCGCGACCTGCCGATCGTCGGCGACGTGCGCGGCGCCGGCTACTTCTGGGGCATCGAGCTGGTCAAGGACAAGGCCACGAAGGAGACCTTCGACGCCGCCGAGTCCGAGCGGCTGCTGCGCGGGTTCCTGTCCAAGGCGCTGTTCGACGCGGGCCTGTACTGCCGCGCCGATGACCGCGGCGACCCCGTCATCCAGCTCGCCCCGCCGTTGATCGCGGGCCAGAAGGAGTTCGACGAGATCGGCTCGATACTGCGCGGCGTGCTCTCGGAAGCGTGGGCGCGACTGTGACACCCCTTAGTTCGGCCCTCAATCCGGTACGAGGGAGTGCCGGTTCCCGAAAGGATCCACCGCAATGAAGATCGGCGTTCCAGCCGAGGTCAAAAACCACGAGTATCGTGTCGCCGCCACCCCGGCGGGCGTGCACGAGCTGGTGCGCAACGGGCACGACGTCACCGTTCAGCGGGGCGCGGGCCTGGGCTCGCAGATCACGGACGAGGAATACCTGGCCGCGGGCGCCAAGATCCTCGACAGTGCCGACGCCGTGTGGGCGCAGGCCGACATGGTGCTCAAGGTGAAGGAGCCCATCGCCGAGGAGTACCACCGGCTGCGCGAGGGGCTGGTGCTGTTCACGTACCTGCACCTGGCCGCCTCCCGTCCCTGCACGGACGCGCTGCTGGAGGCGCGGACCACCGCCATCGCGTACGAGACCGTGCAGGTCGGCCACTCGCTGCCGCTGCTGGCTCCGATGTCGGAGGTCGCCGGCCGGCTGGCGCCGCAGGTGGGCGCGTACAACCTGATGCGCTTCAACGGCGGCAGGGGCATCCTGCCCGGCGGCGTGCCCGGCGTGGCGCCGGCGAAGGTGGTCGTGATCGGCGGCGGCGTCTCCGGGCTGAACGCCGCGCAGATCGCCGTCGGCATGGGCGCCGAGGTGACCGTGCTCGACACCAACATCGACCGGCTGCGCTTCATCGACGCCGTCTACCAGGGCCGGCTCAAGACGCTGGTCTCCACCTCGTACGCGATCGAGCAGGAGGTCCTCCAGGCCGACCTGGTCATCGGCGCGGTGCTCATCCCCGGCGCGAAGGCCCCGACGCTGGTCTCCAACGACCTCGTAGCGCGGATGAAGCCGGGCTCCGTGCTCGTGGACATCGCCATCGACCAGGGCGGCTGCTTCGAGGACTCGCGCCCGACCACGCACGCGGACCCGACGTACAAGGTGCACGAATCGGTCTTCTACTGCGTGGCCAACATGCCGGGCTCGGTGGCCAACACCTCCACGTACGCGCTGACCAACGCCACCCTGCCGTACGCGGTCAAGCTGGCCGACCTGGGCTGGCGTGCCGCGCTGAAGGCGGACGCGGGGCTCGCGGGCGGGCTCAACACGCACGACGGGCGGCTCACCAACGAGCCGGTCGCGCAGGCGCTCGGGCTGCCGTACACGCCGGTCGCCGAGGTGGTGTGACAGGGGTCAGTGCAGGCCGAGCCGGCGGCGCAGGTCGCGGGCGGTGGTCAGGACGTGTTGCAGCTCGCCGGGGCTCGGCCACGGCGCGCTGCCCGGACGCACCAGCGTGCCGCGTACGGACGCCAGGTGCTCGACCGCGCTCTCGTGCACCCCGCTCCGCTCGGCCAGCCACGCCAGCACGTCGGACAGGTCGTGCAGCGGCCTGGTCACGATGTCCCAGGTGCTGAGCACCTCGGCGAGCTCCGCCGCGACCAGCGGGACGCCGCCCCCTCGGGCGGTGGCGGCCGCGGCCAGCTCCGCCCTTGCGGTCAGCTCGGGCTCGGCCGGACGGTCCCAGGAGGGCGGCGGCGGGTCCGACAGCCACTCCTGCGCCTCGCCGTGCTCACCGGCCACCGTCAGCAGCCCGCCCAGCTCGACCGCGGCGCCGTGGTGCCCCGCCCGTGCCGCCTGCCGGAACCAGTGCCGGCCGCCCGCCAGGTCGCCGAACTCGGCGATGAGCAGCAGGCCGTAGTTGAAGGCCGCCTCGGCGTCCCCGCCGGCCGCCGCGCGGCCGAACCAGTGGCTGGCCGCCGCCGTGTCGCCCAGCTCCACGCAGACGAACCCGGCCATCCGCTGGTCCTCCGCCCGCCCCGCCCCGGCCGCCTGCTCGAACCAGCCCCGCGCGGTACGCAGGTCGCCCCGCGTCAGCGCGATCCCGCCGAGCCGCGAGGCCGCGCCGGGATGCTCGCTCCTGGCCGCCAGCCGGTAGTACGCCTCGGCCCCTTCGGGGTCGCGGCAGGCGTGCAGGTAGAGGCCCAGGCAGTAGGCCGACTCGGCGTGCCCGCCCCTGGCCGCGCACTCCCACCAGTGCACGGTCTCGCCCTCCTCGCCCGCGCAGTAGGCCAGGAAGCCCAAGTCGTGGGCGGAGGCCGCGTCGCCGTCGATGGCCGCCCGGCGGTGCCACTCGCGGGCCAGTCCCAGCTCGCCCGTCTCCTCGCACATCAGCGCCAGCCTGCGGGCGGCCGTCCTTGAGCCGGCCTCGGCCGCGCTCTCGTACCAGACCCTGGCCGCGCCGGCGTCGCCGCGCTGCTCCAGCAGGAGCGTGGCCAGGTTCGTCGCGGCCTCGGCGTCGCCGGTGCTGGCCGCGGCCTCGTACCAGGTGACGGCGTCCTCCAGGCTGCCGTGCATCTCGTGCCAGATGCCCAGGTTGTAGGCGCTGTCGACGCTGCCGCCCGCGGCGGCCCGCTCCCACCACAGCCGGGCGGCCACGCGGTCGCCGTGCTGGGCGTAGAGCCGGCCGAGCCGGTGCGCCGCCTGCGCGTCGGCGGCCTGCGCCGCTGCCAGCAGCTCGGGTTCGTCTCCCGCGCGCGGCGCCGGTACGGCCGGCACCGCCGCCTCTCCTTGCCAGGACATGGCGACAGCGTGGCACGTGATCGCCCGATCGCGAACCGTAATCGCCGAAGGCGCTAGGAGAAGTTGATGAAGCCCGCGTACATCCCCATTCCGCAGACGTACCGCAGCAGGCCGGGCGGCTGGGGCGGCAGTCGTACGGTGGCGGGGACGGCGACGTCGCGCCCGCCGATCACGACGGTCCCGGTGCAGCCGCGGTCGAGCAGCTTGAAGACCACGTCGACGGGCTCGCCCGCCCGCGCCTCCACCATGGCGGGCCGGTAACCCTCCCGCGTGGCCCACACGGTCACCGACCGCACGACGCCCGGTCCCCCCGTGGTCATGGAGGGAGTGGGGACGGCGGCGGTGGCCGCCCAGCCGCCCAGGCTGATCCCGCTCCCGGCCGTCCAGAGGCCGGCGGCGAGTGCCGCGACCCCGGCCAGCCGCGCCAGCCGGGTCCGCGAGACGCGCCGCAACACGTAGCCGAGCAGCGCGAACGCCGGCGCGGTGCCGGCCACGAACCCCGCCATGGCCGCCGCCCCCGCCAGCGGCGAACCGCTGGAGACGGCCAGCATCTCCACGCTGAGCGTCACCCCGCAGGGCACCAGGACGGTGGCCGCGCCCAGCAGGGGCGCCTTGCAGCGGCGGGACGGAGCCGACGGCTCAGGTGCGGCGCAGGCGCCGTGGCCGCGCCGCAGCAGCCTGACGGCGAAGCCGGCCACCGTGAGGCCCGCCGCGACGAGCAGCGCCGCCCGGGCCTGGGGTGGCAGGCTGACGGCCGAGCCGAGCAGCCCGAGCAGCGCCCCCGCCAGCGTGTACGAGACCAGCCGCCCCGCCAGGAACCAGCCCACCAGCGCCCGGTCCCGCCCGTGACGGCCGTCGGCCAGCCCCATGAGGAGCCCGCCCTGCGTGGCGGTGCACGTGGCCGCGCCGGCGACGAGGCCGGCGACGACCCCGCCCGCCAGCAGTGTGACGGCCTGGCCGCTCAGTGGACGAGCGCCAGGCTGTCCAGAGCCCCGCTCTTGGCGGCCTCCACGATGGAGCCGAACTGGTCGTGGCTCATTTCGACGCGCTGACCGAAGTCGTCCACGATGATCACCTGGCGCTCGCCGGGCGCCGTGGCGTCGACGAACAGCTCCGGGCAACCGCAGCTGCACTGGCCGCAGAACTTGGTGATGGACCGCATCTGTCGTCCCCACTTCCTTGAAGCCCTCACCCGGAACGTAACGCGGCCCCATAAGTACGACCAGTGACAGTTGTCGCACTCAAGGTGACGTTTATGCCGCACCGCCATCAGCGTCAGGCGGCGCCGCCCCTCAGTACGGACATCTTCTCGAAGTACTCGTCGTCGCTCATCTCGCCACGGGCGTACCGCTCGGCCAGGATCTGCTCGGCCGACGCGGTGGGAGAGCCGACCGGCCCGCCGGCGGTGTGGGCGGAGGGTCCGCGGCGCGGCCCCCACCAGCCCTTGCGCCACCCCGTGACGGCCAGCGCGATGACGGCGATCCAGAACAGGCCCCAGACGGCCGGGAAGATCGGCGAGAAGCCGACGCCGGGACCCCAGTGCGGAACCAGCAGGGCGATCGTGTTCATGTCTCCTCCTCCTTGACGTGTACCTCAAGGGTCCGCCGGAAGGAGGCGCGGCGAATCGCACCACGGGCGCTCTCGTGGCTGCGCCCGTCGGAGTGTTCGGCGGGGTCGCGCGTACGACAGCGGGGGTAGGGCAGCGGCACGTCCCCTCGTTCTCACGACGGGGGTGGCCTCATTCTCGCGAGGGCGCCGGAGGAACCGAACAGGTCAGGCCAGGCAGAACTCGTTGCCCTCGGGGTCGGCCAGGACGACCCAGTCGTCGTGGGTCTCCAGCAGCACGGCCCCGAGCCCGATCAGCCGGTCGAGCTCGGCGTCCACGTCGTCGGCGCGCAGGTCGAGGTGGAGCCGGTTCTTGACGATCTTGCGTTCGGGCACCCGCTGGAACCACAGTCGCGGCGACCCGCCCTCGACCAGCACGGTCGGGTCGTCCTCAGGGTCGTCGACGCCCTCACTGCGCAGCCGCTCCAGCTCCGCCTCGTCGTACGGCGCCACCGCGTAGCCGTCGAGCGCCTCGGCCCAGAACCGGGCCAGCGAGGCGGGATGCCGGCAGTCGACCACCACGTCATGCAGCCTGGCCATCGGGCCTCCTCGCCTCGATGAGGAACCGGGAGGAGTGCGCCACGAACGGACCTTCCGCCTCGATCAGCTCGTGCAGCTCGCGCAGCCGGTCGGCGTAGCGCTCGACCGAGAACCCGGGCACGGTCCAGATCACCTTCCGCAGGAAGTAGACGACCGCCCCGATGTCGCGGAACTCCATCCGCAGCCGCTCGTAGCGCAGGTCGACGACCTCAAGGCCGGCGGCCTCCGCCTCGGCCACGGCGTCGTCGGGCTGACGCTCGCCCGCGCCCCGGGGCCCGAGGAAGTATTCGTACAGCTCGGCCACGCTGCGCGGCCCGACCTGCTGGGACAGGTAGGTGCCGCCGGGCTCCAGCACGCGGGCGATCTCCTGCCACCAGGTCTTCACCGGATGGCGGCTGGTCACCAGGTCGAAGGTGCCGGCGGCGAACGGCAGGCGGGCGTCCTCGTCGCTCGCGACCACCCAGGCGCCGCGCGGGCGCAGCCGGGAGGCGGCCAGCCTGAGGTTGGGCGGCCAGCCCTCGGTGGCCACGGTCACCGGCGGCAGGGAGGGCAGGCCGGCCAGGATCTCGCCGCCGCCGGTCTGGATGTCGAGCGCGGCCCTGGCCCCCGCCATGCGCTCGCCGATCAGCCGGGAGTAGCCCCAGGAGGGACGCTCCTCGCTGGCCCGCCCGTCGAGCCAGGAGAAGTCCCAGCCGTCCACGGATACGCTGTCGGCCTCCTGGACGAGGTCTTCGTACGTGCGCCGCATCTCTCGACCTTCTCAACAGCCGGGCCCGCTGATCAACCAAATTTCGTCAAGCGATACGGCTGCGTATGGCCGCCCGGTCGATCCCGAGCTGGTCGATGAGCTGCGCGGCCGGGTCGGGCCGCTTCTGCTCCAGCAGCCCGAGCATCAGGTGACGCGGCGCCTGCGCGTCTCTCGTCTTCATCGTGGTGGCCCTGATGGCCTCGTTGAGCACGGCGCGCGCGCTCGACGTGAGCGCCGTGCCGGGGACGCGCGGATGCTTGCGCGGCCGCTCGGGCAGGTCGCCCACCTCCAGGCCGAGCATGCGCAGCGAGGCCCGGTCGAGCTCGACGAGCGCCGCGCGGCCGGCGGCGAGGTCGACGCCCAGCGCGCGAGCGGACTCCTCGTGGTGGAGCAGGCCGAGCAACAGGTGCTCGGTGCCCATCCGGCGGTCGCCGCGCTGCTGGGCCTCCTTCAGCGCGCCCTTGATGATCACCGATACGGGGCTCTTGTCTTTGCCGAACATCGTCATCCCCTCACTTGCCGTATTTGGCGTGCACCGACTGCCGTGACATGCCGAGCGCGTCGCCGATCTGCTCCCAGGTCCAGCCCTGCTCTCTGGCCACGGCCACGGAGACGGCCTCGACCTGCTCGGCCAGCCGGTGCAGCGCGCCGACCGCCCGCAGGCCCATCGCCGGGTCGTTGGCCCTGATCCGCTCGGACAGCTCTGTTACGTCCACGCTTGTCAGGCTAGATTGACAAGCGCGATTTTGTCAATCTAGCCTGACGGGCATGGAAGATGTGCTGATCGTGGGGGCGGGCCCGGTGGGGCTGATGCTCGCGTGCGAGCTGAGCCTGGCCGGAGCCCGCCCGATCGTGCTGGAGAAGAGGGCCGGGGCGAGCGAGCTGCCCAAGGCCAACGGGCTCGGCGGGCAGATCGTCGAGTTGCTCGACCACAGAGGGCTGCTCGATCGCTTCAGCGCGGGCAGCCCGTTCTCGGGCCGGGCGCCCGGGTTCCCGTTCGGGGCGGTGCCGCTGCGGTTCGACGGGATCGACGACATCCCGCTGCGGCTGCTGCTGATCCAGCAGCCCCGGCTGGAGCGGCTGCTGGCCGACCGGGCGCGGGAGCTCGGCGTCGAGATCAGGAGAGGCTGCGAGGTGCGCGACCTCTCCCAGGACGAGGAGGGGGTGACGCTCGGCACCGGTGACGGGCCGATCAGGGCCCGGTACGTGGTCGGCTGCGACGGGGCGCGCAGCGTGGTCCGCGAGCGGGCCGGGATCGGCTTCCCCGGCACCACCGAGGCGGAGGGGCTGCTGTTCGGCCACTTCAAGGCTGACATCAAGGTCTTCGAGTCGCTGGAGGGCGAAGGGCTCGAACCGGGCTGGAACCGCCGGCCGAACGGGCGCGTGCTGCTCACCTCGCTGCAGGACGGCGTGCTCATCGCCGGCGTACGGGCGCCCGGCCGGCACCCCGGGGAGGAGGTGAGCCTGGCGGACTTCCGCGCGGCCGTCCGCGACGTGCTGGGCGTGGACGTGCCGCTGGGCGAGCCCATCTGGATGTCGAGCACGGTCGCGCAGGGGCGGCTGGCCGAGCGGTACCGGGCCGGGCGGGTGTTCCTGGCGGGGGACGCCGCCCACCTGTTCCCCGCGGGCGGCTCGGCGCTCAACGTCGGCATGACGGACGCGGTCAACCTCGGCTGGAAGCTGGCCGCCGTGCTGCGCGGGCGGGTGCGGGAGTCGTTGCTGGACACGTATGAGGTGGAGCGCCGGGCGATCGGCGAGCGCACGCTCATGCACAGCCGGGCGCAGTCGGCGATCGACCGGGTCGAGGGCGAGGACGGCGAGGCGCTGCGCGAGCTGCTCGGCGAGGTGTTCGCCTTCGCCGAGCCCGCCCGCCACCTCGCGACGCTGCTGCACGACTCGGGCGTCCGGTACGGATCGAGCGGCGGGGGAGTCGTCGGGCGGTTCGTGCCCGATCTGGCGCTGGAGGGAGGTGGCCGGGTGGCCGAGCTGATGCGCGCGGCCCGTCCCGTGCTGCTCGACCTGGGCGGCGGCGCCGGCTCCGAGGCGCTGCTGGGCGACGACTGGATCGACGTGGTCAGGGCCCGCTGCGACGACCCGCCCGCCGACACGCTGCTGATCCGCCCCGACGGCTACGTGGCCTGGGCGGGGGCGGACGGCGTCGAGGAGGCCGCCCGCGGCTGGTTCGGCCTCGCCGCGGTCCCGTAGCGGCCCCGCCCGGCCGTCGCGTGGTGGCCCGCCACCCCACGATGGCCGGCGGTCAGAGCCAGCCGGGTTTGACCAGGCCCGACTCGTAGGCGATGACGACGAGCTGGGCCCGGTCGCGGGCGTGCAGTTTCATCATGGCCCGGCTCACGTGCGTCTTCGCCGTGGCCGGCGACATGAACAGCTTGGCCGCGATCTCGTCGTTCGTCATCCCGGTGCCGACCAAGGCCAGCACCTCGCGCTCGCGTTCTGTGAGCTGGTCGAGGCCGTCGGCGGCGACCGGCTCCTTGGCGCGGGAGGCGTACTCGGCGATCAGCCGGCGGGTCACGCTGGGCGACAGCAGCGCCTCACCGGCCGCCACCACCCGCACCGCCTGAATCAGCTCCGCCGGCTCGGTGTCCTTGACCAGGAAGCCGCTGGCGCCGCCGCGCAGCGCCTCGAAGACGTACTCGTCCAGCTCGAACGTGGTCAGGATGATGATGTGCGGCCCCGGCGGCATCTGCCGGGTGGCGGTCAGGCCGTCGGTGCCGGGCATGCGGATGTCCATGAGCACGACGTCGGGCCGGTGCTCGCCCGCCAGCCGGACGGCCTCCGCGCCGTCGGACGCCTCGGCCACCACGGTCATGTCCGGCTGGGCGTCGAGCAGCGCCTTGAATCCCGCCCGGACCAGCGCCTGGTCGTCCGCCAGCAGAACGTTGATCATGAGGTCTCCTCGTCGGGTAGTGGCAGCCGGGCCTCGACCTGGAAGCCGCCGCCGGAAGGGCCGGCGACCAGCGTGCCGCCAAGCGCGGAGGCCCGCTCGCGCATGCCGGGGATGCCGTTGCCGCTGCCGGCCTCGGCCAGGACGGCGGGGGCGGTGGCGCCCGTGTCGGAGACCTGGACGACCAGCTCGCGCTCGCCGTACTCCAGGCGCACCCCGACCTCGGAGCCGGGCGCGTAGCGAGCGGCGTTGGTGAGCGACTCCTGCACGATCCGGTACGCCGCCCGTTCCACCTGCGGCGGCAGCGGCCGGGAGCCCACGCGTTTGAGCGACACCTGGAGCCCGGAGCGCTCGATGAGCTCGTCGAGCCGGTCGAGCCCGGCGGTCGGGGAGCGCGGAGCGCCCTCGCGCAGCACGTTCAGCACCGAGCGCATCTCGCCGAGCACCTCCTTGGAGGCCGTCTTGATCGTGGCCAGCGCGGTCCTGGCCTGCTCGGGGTTGGCGTCGATGAGGTGGAGCGCGGTGGAGGCCTGCACGTGGATGAGCGAGATGTTGTGCGCGAGCACGTCGTGCAGCTCCTGGGCCATGGTCAGGCGCTCCTCGCTGGCCTGCCGCCTGGCCTCCTCCTCGGCGATCCGCTCCTGCTCCATGCGCCGCTCGCGGACGATCCTGACCAGCTCGCCGACCACCATCAGCAGCATGATCGCGGTCAGGACCCACACGCTGTGGAAGAGGTCGGGGCGGCCCACCAGCCAGGCGTAGGACAGGAACGACAGCAGCGTCATCAACGCCATGAACCAGGCCATCCACCGCTTGCCCCGCGTGACCAGCAGGAACAGCATGACCGCCGGGCTGATGAAGCTGGGGCCGTAGGCGTACCCGCCGATCAGGAACAGGTCGCACGCGCCGAGCGCGGCGGCCGTGGTGAGCAGCGGGAAGCGGCGGTGCACGAGCAGCGCGAGCGGGCCGACCAGCAGCAGGAGGTGCGGGTACGGGCCTTCGAGCGGCTCACGGAACGCGCGCTGCCCCCAGCTGGCACCCCTGGCGACCACCATCTGGGCGACCGCCACGATCAGGGCGAGATAAGGATCGAAACCGTACTTCCTGCGCACCCCATCCACGCTAGATCACCCCTGTGACCAGCGCATCACCCCTGCGTGTGAGGGGGCCCTACCACGACGGGCGTATGTGGTCCAAGGTGAAGACCATGCGCCGTGTGCTCATTCCCGCAGCAGCAGTTCTCCTTTCGCTCGTGCCCGCGCAGGTCGCGCTGGCCGGGCCTCCACAGCAGCAGCATCCTCAGCAGCAGCACCATCAGCAGAAGGTCCCCGTGGCCGAGGGGTACGGCGGAGCCGTCGCCACCGTCGACCTCGACGCCAGCAAGGCCGCCATCTCCGTGCTCAGGAAGGGCGGCAACGCCATGGACGCCGCCGTCGCCGCAGGCGCGGTGCTCGGCGTCACGGAGCCGTACTCGTCGGGCCTGGCCGGCGGCGGCTTCATGGTCTACTACGACGCCAGGCAGCGGAAGGTCTTCACCATCGACGGCCGCGAGACCGCGCCGCGCGCCATGACCGCCACCACGCTGGAGGGCATCCCGTTCGACGAGGGCGTGACCAGCGGCCTGTCGGCGGGCGTGCCCGGCACGGTCGCGAACTGGGACCTGGGCCTGCGCCGGTTCGGGACGATGTCCCTCAAGCAGGCGCTCCAGCCGGCCATCGAGGTGGCCTCCAAGGGCTTCGTGGTCGATCAGACGTTCCACGATCAGACCGCCCAGAACGCCGACCGGTTCAAGGACATCACCTCCACCGCCAAGCTGTACCTGCCGAACGGGGCCCCGCCGCCGGTCGGCTCGGTCTTCAGGAACCCTGAGCTGGCGGCCACGTACCGCGAGCTCGGCAAGCGCGGCCCCGAATGGCTGTACGGCGGCCGGCTCGGCCAGGAGATCGTGGCCACGGTCAAGAACCCGCCGGTCACCCCGGGCAGCACCCGTAATGTGCGCCCTGGTCTGATGGAGCTGTCCGACCTGCGCGCCTACCGGGCGCTGTTCCGCGAGCCGACCAGGATCTCCTACAAGGGCATGGACGTGTACGGCATGGCCCCGCCCTCCTCGGGCGGCTCCACGGTGAGCGAGGCGCTCAACATCCTGGAGGCCCTGCCGCAGGTCGGGCTGCACGAATACCTGGAGGCGTCCCGGCTGGCCTTCGCCGACCGCGGCAAGTACGTCGGCGACATCCCCGGCGTGCCGCTGAGGGAGCTGCTGTCCGACGGCTTCGCCAAGGAGCGGGCCTGCCTGGTCGGCGACACGGCCATGGCCCACCCGGCCGCGGCGGGCAACCCCGACGGCTCCTACGAGGGCTGCGACCGGCCGACCGGCGAGGCGGCCCCGCCCGCGCAGGAGGGCCCGGAGACCACCCACCTGGTGGTCGCCGACCGCTGGGGCAACGTGATCGCCTACAACCTGACCATCGAGTCCACCGGCGGCAACGGCATCGTGGTGCCGGGGCGCGGGGTGCTGCTCAACAACGAGCTGACCGACTTCACCTTCGGCCCGGCGCCCGGTGACCCGAACCTGCCGGCGCCCGGCAAGCGGCCGCGCTCGTCCATGTCGCCGACGCTGGTCTTCCAGCACGGCAGGCCGGTGCTGGCGGCCGGCTCGCCGGGCGGCTCCACCATCATCACGACCGTGCTGCAGATCCTGGTCAACCGGTACGAGCTCGGGATGAACCTGCCAGAAGCGCTGGCCGCGCCGCGCGCCACGCAGCGCAACACCGCGCAGACGCAGGCCGAGCCGGCGTTCCTGGCCGCGCACCAGGCGGAGCTGGAGGCCAAGGGGCACACGTTCGCGCCCAACCCGGAGATCGGCGCGGCCACCGCGCTGGAGTTCCTGAGCCGGGACCGGATCCAGGCCGTGGCCGAGCCGACCAGGCGCGGCGGCGGCAGCGCGCTGGTGGTCTCGCCTAGAAGATGAGCTCGTAGGCGCCGGGCTTCACCCTCCGCGTACGCGCCCAGTACTCGAAGGTGAAGCCCGGCCAGAGCGTCCGGTTCACGCCGTGCTCGTCCAGATACCAGGACCTGCAGCCGCCCGCGCTCCAGACCAGGGGGTCGAGCCGGGCCCGCAGCCGGTCGTTGTAGTGGCGCTGCGCCCGCGGCCGCACGTCCAGGGCCCTGGCCCCGGTGCGGGAGAGCAGGCGCAGGCATTCGATGACGTACCTGACCTGAGACTCGATCATGAACACGACCGAGGTGTGCCCGAGGCCGGTGTTGGGGCCGAGCAGGAAGAACAGGTTGGGGAAGCCGGCGGCCGTGATGCCGTGGTACGCCTCCACGCCGCCCTTCCAGGCGTCCTGGACGCTCAGCCCGTCCCTGCCGGTGATGTGCCGGTCGGTGAGCGCGTCCACCACCTTGAAGCCGGTGCCGTAGACGATCGCGTCGGCCTCGTGCTCCACCCCGGCGGCGTCCACGATCGAACGCGGCCGGATCTCGGTGATCGCGTCGGTGACCAGTGAGACGTTCGGCCTGGTCAGGGCCGGATAGTAGTCGCTGGAGACGAGGATGCGCTTGCAGCCGATCACGTAGTCGGGGGTGAGGGCGCGGCGCAGGACGGGGTCGGCCACCTGGGCTTCCAGGTGGCGCAGGGCGAGGCGTTCGTGGCCCTTCATCAGGCGCGGGTCCACGGCGAAGCCCAGCGCCCTGCTCTCCAGGGCCCAGTAGATTCCGCCGCGCAGGGTCCTGGCCGCGCCGGGCAGGCGCAGGAGGCGGCGGGCGGCGGGGGAGAAGGCGAAGTCGGGCTTGGGGTGGATCCAGGGCGGCGTGCGCTGGAAGACGGTCAGGTGGCGGGCGTCGGGGGCCAGTTGGGGGACGAACTGGACGGCGGAGGCGCCGGTGCCGACGACGGCGACGCGTTTGCCGGTCAGGTCCGCGGAGTGGTCCCATTCGGCGGAGTGGAAGGCGGGGCCGGTGAAGGACTCACGCCCCACAATTTCCGGAAATTTCGGGATATGGAGGGCGCCTATCCCCGAGACGACCGCGTTGGTGCGCAGGACCTCGCCGTCCCGCGTGGTGACCGTCCAGCCGCGGCGGCCGTCGTCGTACTCCAGCGCGACGACGTCCTTGCCGAAGCGGAGGTGCGGGGTGATGCCGTATTTGGCGGCGCAGGCGCGCAGGTAGTCCTGGATCTCCTCGCGTGGCGCGAACATCCGCGACCAGTCCGGATTCAGCTCGTACGAGTACGAGTACATGTGCGACGGCACGTCGCACGCGCAGCCGGGATAGGTGTTGTCCCGCCAGGTGCCGCCCAGCTCGGCGGCCTTCTCCAGGATGACGAAGTCGTGGTAGCCGGCCTCCTTGAGCTTGACGGCCATGCAGATGCCGGCGAAGCCGGAGCCGACGATCACCAGTCCTGGCTCGCCCACGGGTCCTCCTGAGGGTCGTGCGCTTATTGGACGCCTTATCCAATGTAAGAAGCGCCGCCCGTCCTGGTCCAGAGTGATACCCGTCACGCCTTCAACCGCGCCACGCCCGGGAACGACGAAAACCCGCCACGGCCTCCGCGGCGGGTGATGCTGTCGGCTGACTACTGGAGCAGCAGGAAGGCGGCTACGCCGACGATCACGACCGCGACGACGACCGCGATGATGGGGATGAGGGGCGACTTCTTGGGCTTGGCAACGGCTTCCTGCTCGCGCGCGTTCGCGAACGCGCGGAAGGCCTGGGTGTTGCCCGCCGGGTCAATATGCTGGTCAGACATGGGCAGCAGCCTAGCGTGATCGCCTGTTCCGTTTGTGCCTTTTGGTGTGATCCGTAGGCATGGCCTGATTGGCAGACCGCCCTGCCCGGCGGATACGTTGAAGGCATGCTGAGGACCCTGCTCTCACCCCGCATCCTGGGGCTGCACCTGCTCACGATCGGGGTCCTCATCGCCTTCATCCTGCTCGGGCGCTGGCAGCTCGGCGTCTTCCAAGATTCGGGAAAGCCTCAGGCGGCCACCGATCCCGCGCCTGTCGCGGTCGCCACCCTCGCCGGGGTCGGCACCCAGATGACCGGCGAGGCGGTCGGCCGCAGGGTCAGCGCGCAGGGCGTCTACGAGGCCGATCGGCAGCTCCTGGTCGCCGACCGCAAGCCCGACGCCGACGCCCCCGGCGGCAACGTCTCGCGCGACGAGGGCTACTGGGTGCTCACGCCGCTGCGGCTCGACGACGGCACGCTCGTGCCGGTCGTACGCGGCTGGACGGCCGAGGCCGACGACCCCGCCGTGGCCGCCGTGCCGCAGGGGAAGGTCGCGGTGACCGGGCGGCTGCGGCCGCAGCAGGGCACCGACAGCGTGCAGCGGCGCGCCGAGGGCCTGCCCGCCGGCCAGGTGCAGACCGTGTCCACGGGCGAGCTGGTCAACCTGTGGAGCGGGCAGCGGGTGCGCACCGGCTATGTCGTGGCGCAGCCGGCCTCCGGCTCGCTGGCGCAGGTCCAGGCGAGCCCGCCGGTGGTCGGAGGCACATTCACCTGGCGTAATCTGGCTTATGCCGCCAACTGGTGGATCTTCGCTGGATTCGCCGTCTTCATGTGGTTCCACTTCGTCCGCGACGCCGTGCGCGCGGATCGGGACCGCGGCAAGTCGTCCCCTGAGATGGTTCTGGAAGGTTAACGGTGGAATCGGCTCTGAAGCCCTTCCGGGCACTCGCGTACGTGGTCGGCGTCATGCTGCTCGTGCTCTGCGTGGGCATGGTGCTGCGCTACGGCTTCGACCAGCCGGCCATGTCGAAGATCATCGCCCCGATCCACGGCGGGCTCTACATGATCTACCTGGTCACGGTGATGAATCTGGGCATGAAGGCACGCTGGTCGTGGCCGTACATGCTCGGTGTCATGCTCGGCGGCACGGTGCCGTTCCTGTCCTTCTACGTGGAGCGAAGGGTGACCCAGCGCGTGCAGACGGCGCTGGCCGCGGCGGAGGTCTGACCGTGTTCACCCTGGCCGGGCCCCCGCCGCCGGAGCCTCAGCGGCCGATGCCGCGCCTGCGGGCCCGCTTGAGCCGCTCGCGCTGCGACGGATCGAGCATCAGGTAGCCGACCACCGGGGCGGCGACCAGGCCGAGGACGACCAGCAAGGTGACCCAACCGGGCAAGAAGAACAGCGAGAACAGGAACGCGACGCCCGCGCCGATGGCGTACTTCTGAACTGGCGACATCCTCAACTTCCTCCGAACGCGGAGCGCGCGCCCCGCCTCTCCCACATTCTGCGTCCTCTGTCCAACGTGTGAACCCGTCGCTGAGGTTCCGTTCGCGATGTATCGCAATTGTTGTGCCGGAGGTCAAGCGTTTCCCGCGGCGATCCTGAGCAGGTCGCGGCGGAGTTCGTCCAGTGTGGGACGTTCCAACGGGTTGCCCGACAGGAGCCGGAACAGCACGGGAGCCAGCGGGCCCGCCCGCCGCAGCGGCGCGCCCGGCGCGGGCGCCGCGCCCTCGACGGCGGTGAAGAGGGTGGCCCCGAGCGACCACAGATCGGCGGCCTGGGTGGCGGCCCGCTCGGGAGCCGTGTACGCCGGGAGCGTTCCCGGCCCCGGCAGCGGCGTCAGCCGGGCCCGGCCCCAGACGTCGATGAGCACGTTCCCCGGCTGCACGCCGCCGTGGAAGCCGCCCCAGTCGGCGAGCCGGTCGAGCACGGCCAGGCCGATCGCGGCCACCTGGCCGGGCGGCAGCGGGCCCGACGCCCTGACCACCGCGTCCAGCGGCCGGTCCACCGCCAGCCGCTCCAGCGTCTCGCGCACCACCTCCGCCGGCGGCGGCCCCGAGCTCCCTGACGAGCCTTTCGACGGCCGGAGCATCGCCCTGACCAGCGACCTGAACGGGTCGGCCGCCTCGGTGGGCGCCTGGCCCGGCGGGCGGCCCTCGACCGCGAAGTGCAGCGTGGCCGCCAGCGACCACAGGTCCGCGGAGGGCAGCATGCTGAGACTGGGAAAGCCGAACCCCGTGAGCAGCGCCCGGCCGGTCGCGGTGAGCAGCACGTTGCCGGGATCGACCCGGCCGTGCACGATCCCCGCCGCGTGCGCCGCGGTCAGCGCCGACAGGACGCACACGCCGATCCTGGCCGCCTGCGGGACGGGCAGCGGACGCCGCGAGCGGACGGTCTGCTCCAGCGACGCCCCCGAGACGAACTCCATCACCAGCCACGGCTCGCCGTCCTCGACCAGCACGTCGAGCACCCGCACGACGAAGGCGTGGCGCAGCGCGGTGGCCCTGCGCGCCTCGTGCAGCGCGGCCTCGCGCAGCTCAGGGGGCACCCGCAGGCGCCTGACCGCGACGTCGCGGTGTTCCGTCTCGTCGAAGGCCAGCCGTACGGATCCCGCCCCCAAGGGATTCAACAGCCGGTAGCGACCGTTCAGCTTCCTGGTCTCATCAGCCATTCCGAGTCGCACGATAGCGCCGCGACCGCCTCATGACCATGGGCCTGAGCCGTCAATCCGAACCGCTCTTCAACCAGCTCTCGTGGGCCGCGCGCACCTTGCGCCAGAGCTCGTCCTTCTCCTCGGCGCTCACGTCGTCCAGCGGCAGCAGGAACACGTCCGCCAGCGCCGCGTAGTAGTCGCGCGACGTGCACAGCGTCACCGACTGCGTGCCGTTCCCGAGACGCTTGAGCCGCAGCCCGCGCAGGACGTCCACGCCGTAGGCGTCGCGCCGCTGCACCGTGGCCACGCGCACGAACCCCGAGGCCGGCGACGTGGTCAGGTGGCGGTGCATGTCCGCGAACGCAGACATCCGCGCCGGTTCGAGGGTGAAGTCCATGCCCTCGAACGAGCCGCCCGGGTCGTGGTCGAGCCGCCAGCCGCCGGGCGCCACCTCCGACGGGCGCAGCGCGTACTGGAACGGGCCCTGCCGGTAGCCGCCCGCGACCAGCGGCAGCGGCTCGTGCAGGGCGTCGCCGAGGCCCACGTCCACCAGCCACGCGCCGCCAGGGTTGGCCTCCGACGGCAGCCCGCGCACGGTGAGCACCAGGTGGTTGCCGGTGACGCCGGGCTCGCCGCCCCGGTTCTGCACGCCGCCCACGTGCCGGGTCACCTCGTAGCCGAGGGCCGCGAGCAGCTCGGAGAAGGCGCCGTTGAGGTGGTAGCAGTAGCCGCCCCTGCCACGCAGGATGCGCTCGGCCGACTCCAGCGGATCGACGGTAGTGGCCCGGCCGAGCCAGATCTCCAGCGCTTCGTAGGAGACCTTTTCGATGTGGGCGGCGTGCAGGGCGCGCAGCCCCTCCGCGCTCGCGGGAGCGCCGAGCAGCGCGGGCAGGCCGAGACGGCGGAGGTATCCGGCGGTGTTCACGCCGCCAAGTCTGCACGGATTGTGCACGAATCGGGGAGTGTCGTCTGCACAGGGCACTCGTAGTCTTTCGTACGTGGCAGAGCAGCGACGCATTCTCGTGGTCGAGGACGACGTGACCATCGCGCTCGCCGTACGGAACAGGCTGGCCGCCGAGGGCTTCGACGTCAGGGTGGCCGGCGACGGGCAGGACGCCCTCGTTCAGTACGGCAGCGCGGAACCGGATCTGGTGATCCTCGACCGGCTGTTGCCCGGCATGGACGGGCTGGAGGTGTGCCGCAGGATGCAGGCCGCCAAGCCCGTGCCCGTGCTCATGCTGACCGCGCTGGGGGAGGAGACCGACGTGCTCGTCGGGCTCGGGGTCGGGGCCGACGACTACCTGACCAAGCCGTTCAGCATGCGCGAGCTGGTGGCCAGGATCCACGCGTTGCTGCGCCGGGTGGAGCGCGCGGCCCAGCTCGCGGCCGAGGACACCGTGATCAGGGTGGGCGAGGTGGAGATCGACACCGCCGCGCGCCGCGTCTTCGTGGGCGGCGCGGAGGCCCAGCTCACCAGGACCGAGTTCGACCTGCTGCGCCGCCTGGCCGAACGGCCCGGGCAGGTCTTCGAGCGCGACAGGCTGCTGTCGGACGTGTGGGGCTTCTCCGAGGCGGCGGCGACCAGGACCGTCGACAGCCACGTGCGTGCGCTGCGCCGCAAGCTCGGCTCCGACGTCGTGCGCACGGTGCACGGCGTCGGCTACGCCCTGGTCCGGCGATGAACCCGCTCGACTTCCTCGGCCGGATCAAGGTCAAGCTCGGCATCGTGATCGTGCTGGCCGTCGGGACCGCGTTCGTGGTGAACGAGGTCGGCATCCAGTCGGGCCTCACCCGCGAGACGCGCATCGCGGTCGCGGTCGTCCTGGCGCTGATCATGGTGCAGGTGCTGGCCATGGGCATGACCAAGCCGCTGCGCCAGATGGCCAGCGCCGCCCAGACCATCGCCAAGGGCAGCTACACCCTGCGCGTGAACTCCACCTCGCGCGACGAGGTCGGGGAGCTGGCCAGGGCGTTCAACGCGATGGCGGCCGACCTCGGCGAGGTCGACCGGCAGCGGCGCGAGCTCGTCGCCAACGTCAGCCACGAGCTGCGCACCCCCATCACCGGGCTGCGCGCCGTGCTGGAGAACGTGGTGGACGGCGTCTCCGCGCCCGACCCCGTCACCATGCGCACCGCGCTCGCCCAGACCGAGCGGCTCGGCCGGCTCGTCGCCCAGTTGCTCGACCTGTCGCGGCTGGACTCCGGCACCCGCCTGATCGAGGCCGAGGCCGTCGAGCTGGCGCCGCTGATCGAGCAGGCGGTGCGCGAGGCGTCGCTGGCGCGCGAGGACGTCGTGATCCGCTCGTCCGTGCCGGCCGACCTGGTCGTGCGGGCCGACCCCGACCTGCTCGCCCAGGTGCTGGCGAACCTGCTCGACAACGCGGTACGGCACAGCCCGCCCTCGGGCGAGGTGGTCATCCGGGCCACGGCGTCGGGGGCCTCGGTGCGGATGGAGGTCGCCGACCAGGGGCCCGGCATTCCGGCGTCGGCCAGGGCGCGCGTGTTCGAACGCTTCTCCCGGCTGGACGCCGGGCGCGCGGCCGACTCCGGCGGGGCCGGGCTGGGGCTGGCCATCGTGAAGGAGATCGTCGAGCTGCACGGGGGATCCATTCGCATCGAGGACTGTGCGGGCTGCCGGATGGTCGTCGATCTACCAGGGAGGACGACGATGGCTGAGGCGCCATTAGAGGGTGGACGCGACACGGGGGACGTGGAACGGCCACTGCCCGCCGCTGTCGTGCCCGCCGGTGCCGGTGAGGCGGCCGGGGCGGCGGCGGGGGCCGCCGCACCCGACCCGGCCGGACAGCCGGTTGACGCGGTGCCCGCGTCCGGCGGACCGGCGAGTCCGGTCCTGACGGCGGGTGAGCCTGAACCCGCCGGGGCCGGTGCGTCGCCGGACGGTGGGTCCGGTGAGAAGGTCCCGGCAGCCGGCGCCGCGTCCCTGGTGGGTGCGGGCCCGGGGGTGGGCGCTGAGGTCGCGACGGCGGCCGGCCGGAGTGGCGCT